>NZ_JBITPH010000137.1:0-503 GCF_050467685.1 Paenibacillus sp. NRS-1782 | reverse complement strand
TTGGCGTTAATTTTTTATTTTGGTAAAGTGTAAATAACATCAAATGGATTTTTATCTTCAAAAAACTCGGTGTAAAGCTTTGCAGTTTCGTTTGAATTCAAGTTCGTATTATATCGTAATAAGCCTCCTAATTTCACTAATACGTCAGCTTCCCTAGAAGTTACTATTTTCTTTTGTACTATATTTTCTGTGTTTTTTGGAGTTACCCACGCCCAATCATTCACAGCCGCTTCAGTAAATGGATACCCAAAAGATAAAGAACTGATATGAGCATATTCTGAACATAAAGGATGAACAATTAATAAAAAGGCTGCAATTATTCCTGAACGGTATCTTATTCTTTGTGCTATTTGAACCTCTTGAGCAAAAGATTCTAGATAATGAGGAATTTCTCCCCAATTAGAACGTCCCATTGAAACTAGTATTTCAACGGCAAATTTAGTATTTAATTTATTGGCCAATTGTAAAAATATCTGATTGTTTGTAGAGCCGGAGGCGATAAA
>NZ_JBITPH010000136.1:0-714 GCF_050467685.1 Paenibacillus sp. NRS-1782 | reverse complement strand
ACAACTAAAATTGAATATTTCACAAAAGATCAAACTTTGCTGATTGACGGTGTAAAACAGGAGAACTTTAATGTTAAAGAGAGCCGTTCAGATTTTTCGTTAAATGCTGTTCCTTCAGGAGGAACCTTTGTAGGCAAGTTTGATTACTCCTATGATTGGGTGAACTTGGGAATAACTTATGCAGCAGCGGCAATAGCAACTATTACTAAAGCACCTGTATCAACGATTCTTGCAATTATAGGCGTTGGAGCAAGTTTGAATACCGTATCTTATTACACTATTTATCAATATTCGTATCCTAGAAAGTGTGAAGCTATCCCTTACGCTAATCATACGGTGTTCTATCAAGATGCTTCACGAAAGAAAGTAACTGGTACGACTGACTCTGCAAAGTTCTTTAGTTCGCAACCATACCCTATCGGATGTACTCCATGAACAAATTTTTAAAACGTTATGCTAGTATTTTGCTAGGCTATGCAATAGGTTTGGGAATATTTTATGCACTGGGGTATAACTTTCATGCTATGATGTTTTATATTATTTTGACTGGAACTATAACAGGAGAGATAATCAATTTTGCATTGTCGAAACGAGAGAAATGAATCGGTCTATCCCTTGATTGCATTAAAAATCAAGGGATTTTTTTTCATTATTTATGAAAAAAGTTCAAACTGCAAAAGGGTTGTTATCCAAACCAAAGGAACCTCTGTCCCC
>NZ_JBITPH010000135.1:0-543 GCF_050467685.1 Paenibacillus sp. NRS-1782 | reverse complement strand
ACCAAAGGAACCTCTGTCCCCACTTTAGTAGTGGAGACGGAGGTTCTTTTGCGTGAAATTCGGCAACTTCCCAGTTTGTAAGAACTTTCCCAAAGAAATTGAACAATCCAAGAAGCTGGATGATCTGCTGAATCATTAGCAAACGGGCAGATCAGAAAACGTTTTGTACTACATACCATTTCCAGCCTCCAGATTGTCCAATCTTATTCACGGGACACGTAGGGCTACGAGATATAGAAAACAAGTATCTGAATGGCTTTGAATTGAAGAATAACGTATCTTTATCTATCTTGAAATGCTTCCGACTTTACATGTGATTTCAATAAAATCAATAATCTGCTGCTATAAAGTATTCTACTGGCAGAGTTTTTTGTCGTATTTTGACATTTTTAAGTGATATTTTATATAGGTATAAAGTTGCTAAATTAGTCCTCAGCTTAACTATGCAACTTTGTATCTCATTGACCTTATAGTGTTATCAAGGTTGTATACTAGTACTTTGTTACTTATTTTTCCATTTTCTTAAATTCCCCTTACTTCGAC
>NZ_JBITPH010000134.1:0-528 GCF_050467685.1 Paenibacillus sp. NRS-1782 | reverse complement strand
TATGTTCAGGGCTTTCTCTTTTGACTTGTTCACATCGACTATAACACAATCGACTTCATCGTATCCGAGTACCTTCAACACTTTGGCACGTTGATGACCTCCCACGATGGTATAATCGCTATTACAAATAATTGGTTCACAATAACCGAATTCGATAACACTATTCCTGATCTTTTCAAACTCTGGATCACCCGCTTTTAAATCCTTCCTTGGATTATATTCGGCATGTACCAGTTGATCGATCTTCAATTTCATCCATTTCATTTATATCACTTGCTCCTTTATGTCTACAGCTTTCTCATTATTTCTGGCGTTTTTTATGTATGGAATTAACGTTTCTACGTTTACGAATTTGATTTCCAATCCGGCTCATTCTTCTCTCATTCAGAATTACAGTGAAGAATATGCTAAGCCAAATACAGATTTCTATAGCTAATGCTAGTAACAATATCATCATCCTGATTTCTCCTTTCCAAAATGAAAAAGGAACCCTTGCTCATAGCCAGAGTTCCCGTGTGTAATATGTAC
>NZ_JBITPH010000133.1:0-3878 GCF_050467685.1 Paenibacillus sp. NRS-1782 | reverse complement strand
ATCCAGTAGAGCGAAGAGCCACAATAATAAGTTTGCCGATCCTAAAACTAATTTTATTCCGACTATCCAATCTAGCATTCATTTCATTTACTTACTGTGTTTTAAATCTACTGTGTTCATTGTAACCGTGGTAAAGCAATATGTATTGTCAACTGCTCATCTTTCATTCTTCTTGATCCCGTTTCACCTTCGCAATACTTTTCGCTTCATTTTGTATCTCCATTTCTTTGTGATTCCAACTGAATTCGCTACGTTCAAATGGTGTATTTATAATATAACACTGTCCTACGATACTGTCAACGAATATTTCACAAATCATCTACAAACTGGATTATATGTGTTCAATCTGTATGTACAATCAAAAATGTATATAATGAAGAAAAAAAATTAAGTCGTCTTATGTCAACCTGATTGATCCTATTCCGTCCGTTTTCTCCAATAGACTCAGCCACATCCTTCATTGACCGCTGGTCCAATGGTCCAGCGCTTTGATCGCCTACCCAAGCACAACAATTTGTCACAGTGGATATTGAAGCAAGGTGTATGCAAATACCATACCCCTTTATTCAGGTGTTTTAACTATGCAAACAAGCTCACTCCCATTTTACTATTGTCAGCCCCTTGGTCTAGTTCAATAAAATAGATTATCTAATTGGTCTGTTACAGCTTTATTGTATGGCTCATTACTTGACAGTTTACCCCTATAATAAAAACAACTCGTAAGGTGGATAATCTCGAAAGACTCCATTTTACGAGTTATTTTTATTATTTAATTTCTACGAATAATGTTTTTCCTGCTCGTACCTCCAGTAGACCGATTACAATCCCAAGAACGAGAAAATACCAAGAATTCATAAACACTGGGATGTAAACCATTAATGAATAGACTATAATAAATAATCCATCTACTAACAGAGATACGGCAAGCATTTTCCCGGCATATTGTCTCTTTAGTAAGAAAAAGATACAACTTGACAATAACACTACTAATGCAATTATAATGGTAGGTAAATACCAAAAATAGCTTAAAGATAGATGGAAAACATCGAATTTTTCTCGGTTTATAAAGCTAATTAGATTGTAAAAACCTCTACATAAAATGATAATTATTAGTAGGATTTGAATGAATCGCCAATCATTTTTCATGTAGTATCCTTTCAGGAAGAAAATTTACGGTAATATCATTTCTTTTGTCTCAAATGAGTATACTGGGACTCCTCCTACCGTTGCTTCTTTTGCTGCGGCTGAATAAAAAATGAAATTTTTTGAACTTGTTGAAGTTGTTCTAATGTAATAGTCTGTGATTGGTTGTTTAGCATTAAAAGGAGTAGTGTAAACAGAACCATACAGTTCGTCAGCGTTTTTTATCCCAAAGGAACCGAAAGGCCCAAGTTTTTCAATTGTAGCATTCAATCTGTCAAAATATACTTTTATTCCATCAGGATGATTGGTGTATCTTGTGTAATAGAGTGTACCATCATTATACCCCGTTCTGCCTAGACCCCCCATTTCTGAAGGCTTATGTGTAATTCTAGCTGTCAGATTTCTAGATGTAGTAGATGGAGTTACACCCTTATTTTCTTCTAATGAGATTTCCAATTTATCTTGGCTGGCGTTTATTGCATTGATTATTTGTGAAGTCTTTTCAACAGCTTCACCTTTATAATCAATAACGAAGGCGTGATTTACATTTTGCTTTGAATCAAATACTAATCCACTTAAACCATTCTTATTTGTAATGATATCTGTTTCAAATTTATCTTTCCCATCAACTACTGCCTCACCCGAATATCTTTCAAATTCACCATCTGAGTATTTTTCTGTTTCTAAGATAACTTCTTTATCTTCCAATTTATATGACACAGAAAGATGGGAGTCATTTTGCACAACCTTAATGTCTTTTAGGTTAGCATCTGAGGAAAAGACATTACCTGAAGAGTTGTAGCTAAAGCCACTTAATTTTTCTTGACTAGCTTCCTCAACTGCCGCAAAACTTGTACCAGTTAAAGAAAAACCTAAAATCACACTTGAGCATAACAATAGCAATCTTTTTTTCATCAATGTTACCTCCCGTTTTTATACATTTGATTCCATAATTAGTCTATCACAGCTAGTTTCTGATGTAAATAATTCCAATTTTTTTGTACTAATTTCCTGCAAAAGTACTAGATACAAAGTATAATCAGTTACTTAATATTTCATTGCTACTTCAGCTTGGCAAATCAAAAAGGCTAGACGGATAATCCCATCTAACCTCTTGAGAATAGTTGTACTTTCTGGTTCTACTGTGATATTGAACTTGAGACCTTTTATCCTCACATTCCTCCGTGTTGTCCAGTCGGCTCGTAAGTCGATCCTTTGTCTAGATGCTGAAGAGGGGGAACTACTATTGCTACTAATATAAAACCAGTAACTAAAAAAGATAGAATTATTTTACGTTTCATCTTCCTCCACCTCTTTAATCAAATTTCTGTATGCCGCCTTCGTCTCAGATGATGCATACTCCTGATAGGAATCATACAGCTTTACACATTTAATTATATACGATTTATTATTGATTAATGCAGATTTTTCCAAACAACTTAACAAAAAAGTAAATCCATCTGCAAAATCACTTTTGTTAAAGTAGTAAACCGCTAATGCACATGTAAAATGAACATAGCGTTCTGTAATGAATTGTTGATTGTACACGCCTACGCGCTCAGGTTTATCCAGCAAAGCAAAAATTTCCGTTTCAAATTGCTTTAGAATATGATCAATATTTAAATGATGTCGATTAGCAACTTCAACTACGTTATCTAATCCGGGAAGTGTCTCTTCTTTCTTTGAAGAAAAAAATGCTACATAATCAGCCAAAGCACCAACTTCACCAGCATGAATCTTATTTACATAAGTGTTGGCTTCAGCCCATTCTTTATATCGCTTCTTCCATTCCAAGGTGATTTCATCGGTTTCCTTCACCCAACTTAAGTCAGCATATGTGTATGTATGTTGAAGTGCCTTCTCATAATCTTTATGAGCTTCACATACTTCAGCATGAAGTAGATGAGAAAATGCCCAATAAGCAAATGGTGGGGAAGCAGGTTTCTTTAAGTTCTCTTTTTTCGCATCATGATGTTGATCCAACTTGTATTGAATCTCTGCTTTAATCCCCAAAGCTTTAGCTATTTCATCCACCTTATCCCATTCACGTAAAGAACGATATACATTCGCCAGATCCTTTAACGCATCAAGTTGTACTACTTCGTCCAACCGTTCAACAAAATCCTCAAATCGTGTAGCTGCCTTGAGATTTCGGTTTTGATCGTCTCCAATCTGAATCGTGAATATACGATAATGGCAGACTGCCAAGCGATCAGAATGTTGATACTTCTCGCCCTCAGCTATGTTCTCGTATAGGTAAGCCGCTGCTTCATTATAACTTTCTTCATAACAATCCTCGGCTAATTCATAGAGATAATGGAGATAGGTCGGTTTATCCAGCAGAACACTTACAACTCGCTGTAAGCAATCCAGTCGATTAAACTGTACACAGCGATACAAGAACGGGCTAATTCTTTTCCAGTTCAGCGGTTCTTCCATAATGCACTCTTCAATGTAACGTTCATAAAAATGGTCTGCGGGTAAATCCATTCCTAACGTGATGCGATCCAATTGGTGCATCGAAATGATACGATTGCCCGTTACAATACCGCTCACTGTACCCGGATTCAAATCAATAATGCGACCAAACTTGGTCATACTCAATCCTTTCCGTATCAGATAGGTTTGAACTTCTGCTCTAATCGTGGGTGTGATTTTCATGGATAAGCCACCCTTTCAGCATAAAATCGTCATATGATACATAGTTAAATAAACACGCCTGTTGAATAACCAAA
>NZ_JBITPH010000132.1:0-571 GCF_050467685.1 Paenibacillus sp. NRS-1782 | reverse complement strand
TGAGGCGCTTTGGCCTGTTTTGAGGATGGGATTACCAGTAATGGCTATCGAATAGATATGCGTTCCTGTTTCGACGACTCTCATTTCAATGGTGCTCAACACTGTCGGATGATACGTTAGTTTTGCAGTAATACTTGCTTGTCCCAAAGCAATGCCCATAACCTGTCCTTGCTGATCTACACTAACCACACTCGGATCGCTTGAAATGAAAGTTATGGCTGGATTAACCATCTCATTCCCGTTATCCGTAGCGGTCACATTCAACGGTATTATTTCGTTGAGCCGTACATAGGTTATCGTTCCGTGATTGATATGTAATGCGTAGGTATGAGCAATCTCGTACTTCCATCGGTCAGAAATGTTATGTTCCACGTCATCATAAGCTGTATTTATGCTATCCATTAGACAACTCAATTGGATGATGCCATTCATCGTGCGGTCAATTCCAACTATTTTAAATGACTGATGGGTGATGTAGAATCGTTGGTTCAATGCGATGTTTCGCATGTCTACATTGTCCTGTAGCCTAACTATAATATTTCCCTCTGGTATGGAGATGACTTTACCTGTT
>NZ_JBITPH010000131.1:0-2569 GCF_050467685.1 Paenibacillus sp. NRS-1782 | reverse complement strand
AGACGCACTAGACTTAGGATCACTCGCTAGGTTTCGCATAGTTTTCGTAACCAAACGTTGACTTACGGTAGCTGAAACGAAGGTCTATCGCACGCATTTCGCGCATCGCAAAAACCGAATCTAAACGATGTACGCACCACGTATACACGTTCTTTTCGTTAGACGACGAATAAAACGAATACGGAGGTGCTTTTTGATATGTCTGGAAACCACCGAGGAAGACGCGCGAATACAATCGCAGCCGTAACGGCCGACTCCGTTACGAAGCAACCGGCAGAATCGCTAGACTTTGATATCGCGATCGCTTCGTTTATACGGCAGTGCCGCGTCAAAAATCTAACGGATGAGACTCTCAAGTATTACAGGAATGTTCTACGCTCGCTGAAAGATTTGATGTACGAACAGGGAATAACGCGGCCGATCGACGTACGTTCGGAGCATGTGGGCGAGTGTATATTGATGCGACAGGAGTCCGGGGTTGTGGATATAACTGTGAATACGTTTGTCCGGGGATGGCGTGCCTTCTTTAACCATGCGTACAACGAGGGGCACATCACAGAGAATGTGGGGGCAGGTATCAAGCTTATTAAAGCTGAGCGACGTGTTATCGAGACATTCACGAAAGATCAGCTACGGAGACTCCTGGACGCGCCAGAGAAGACAACATTTACAGGGTATCGGAACTATGTGGTGTTACTCACATTACTCGACACGATGATCCGCATATCGGAGTTAGAAGGGATTCGCCTGCGGAGTATCAATTGGCGCGATCGGACGATTACGGTAATGGGTAAGGGGCGTAAGGAACGGGTTGTGCCGTTTCAGAATACGCTCGAAAAACACCTGCAGGAGTACATAAATATCCGCGGGCCTCTCGATCATGACTTTCTCTTCGTCAACATTGATAATAATCCGCTCAAGAAGCGCTCGATACAGCAGACAATAGCCGGACTCGGCAAAGAGGCGGGCATACAAGGAGTCCGCTGTTCACCACATACGATAAGACACACAGGGGCAAAAATGTATATTATGCGTGGTGGAGATGTCTTCTCACTGCAAAAAATACTAGGCCACACAAGTCTGGACGTCGTTAAATTATACGTAAGCCTTTGGGGAACGGACGTCGCGGAGAAACACAGGCGGCACTCCCCATTGGAGGGGTTATTTGAATAGAGACGAGTGTCCATCGTGAACGTTCGTCTAGTAACTTACGGACTCATTTGCGCAATAATGCGTAGGTGGGTCCGTTTTTCTTTTAGTGACAACGTACTAGTCCAATGGTATTATTTAGGTAAACGTGAGATAACGGAGGGGATTCGGTTTGGAGAGCGATAAGTTCGAAGCACGATTTGAACGGAAGAAGACGCAGCCTAACGTTTATCCAATACTCGGATGGCTTTGCGTTGTCGTATCGCTGTTGTTCTTCCCGTTACTTATCGGAGCCGCTGGCGTTGTGTTCGGATACTTGACGAAAAAGTCCGGTAAGGACGTCCAAGGTGTCGCAATTATGGCGCTATCAGTTGCGTGCGGGGTGTTAGGTACGGTGATCGGGTTGTACGTATCATGGTCTGGATAAAGAAGGAGTTGGCGAAATGGCCTCGGAACAAGACGCGTTTTTCAGTACTAGATCATACATGGCCGAAATGTTTAATGATGCTCTTTATTACCTTCAAGAAGGTGAAACTTCGGATTATGAGTTTGCGCAATATAGATTTTATAGGTCTGCAATTATAAACTTTTGTGCCTCGGCTGAAGCAGCGATATCAAAAATAGTACATAAACATCTTAAACAGAATGAAAATTCCTTGAAGCCCGATGACCTTGTTTTGCTAAAGAATCTTAATGATTTTAATGAGATACCGCCAAAGAGTTTCAAGACAATTAGAAGTAAAATTAAAACGGTCGAACGATTACTAAAGCAGAAGTTCACGGAGAAAACTAAAACATCATATTTAGAGCTGACTGATGTGAGAAATAAAATTATCCATTATAGCACCTCCTATGCTTCCATTGTGTACGAGGATGGGAGTGTTAAAAGAATGGCGAATGGGGCTCCTGAAATTGTCGATGCTTTTATAACTGAATTATTCAGATTGTACGGATGTAATTCGGGGGAGGGGTTTCAATCAAAGCGCGCACCTAATTACTAAGCGCATTTTCACCGCAAATAAGCGCCTTAACTCCGCCTTGAATACCTACGCAAGGGTAGCGCCATAAACGCCTAATTTCACGTTAAAAGCCCGTGTCCTCAACGCAGAGGATTACGGGCTTTTTCGTCGTTTATGGGAGCCTCCGCCAGGGGGACGCACAATACGCGTATCCTTTCGGCCTTCGTGCGTTAAATGCACGGCGGTTGCGCACGCACTGCTTCGAGCGTATCGCACATAAGGCCGTAATCGTCCTCCGCTTTCTCTGCGCGTGCCTCCGCAAGTTCCCGTGCCTCACGTTCGGCCCTCAGCGCTGCTTTAACTTCGCGTAATTCACGCACGGTCATTTCATCGACGGTTTTGGTGGCGCCTGTTGACGGGATGGCGTGCGGTGACGATACGAAAGATGCGCGGTCGATGTC
>NZ_JBITPH010000130.1:0-235 GCF_050467685.1 Paenibacillus sp. NRS-1782 | reverse complement strand
ACGGCCTGCGCAGACAAATGTGCAGGACCCACGCTGCCTTCCGCAAGATTCATTCCTTGTACCGAGCGCGCCGCCAGCTTTTCCGAAGTGATGCTTTCCGCTTGAATCGCACGACCGGATACGCTATCCGGGGCCAGATGTCTCGTAAGCACCGCTGAAGCCTGCAAATGGGCAGAGCTGACGGCTTCCGGGGCCAAATGGCTCGATTGAATCGCTTCTTCTGCCAAATGGTTTC
>NZ_JBITPH010000129.1:0-385 GCF_050467685.1 Paenibacillus sp. NRS-1782 | reverse complement strand
ATCCACGGCCGCCACAGCCAGGTGGCTGCTTTGTACGGCTTCATCTGTAATGTGCCCGGACTGCACTGCATGGGCAGATAGCTTGGTGGAGGTTACACTTTCCTCCGCCAGTTTGTCAGACGTAACAGACTCACTTTGCAAAGTATCGGTCGATATCGCCTGTGATGCGATATGCTCGCACTGAATGGTTCCGATGTGCAAATGGTGCGACTGGATGGACTCCGGTGCGATATGCACGGACTTCACCGCTCCCTCTGCCAGCGCTCTGTCCTGTACCGCTCCAACTGCCAGATGCCGGGGGTGTACGGCCTGCGCAGACAGATGCGGAGGACCGACGCTGCCTTCTGCGAGGTTCATTCCTTGTACCGAGCGCGCCGCCAGCTTT
>NZ_JBITPH010000128.1:0-2856 GCF_050467685.1 Paenibacillus sp. NRS-1782 | reverse complement strand
TTCCAAATCGGGTCTGTTCGATCAGGTTGTCATTCCAGATGTAATTCAATATCGGTTTGGAACGTTGAAGCCACAATTTACATTTTTCAAAGACGGAAAAAACTACAACAAGGATCGTGAGCACACTTCGGCTTTAGATAAGCTTGCCGAGTCCATGTTTTCGTTTAAGCAATATGTAAATCGAATTATGCTGGAGGATACAGATCGAAAGATTCGAAAACACCAATTTGAGAATGTATATCAGTACTTTCAAAATTTCGACCTGGATACAGTGTATGTGGATCAAACCATCAATGCGTTAAAGACAACTTATGATACGTTCCTGCAAAGAAATAAAGAGCTAGCGAAAGAGAAGCAAAGCCTGAATCCATTCGCATCAGACGAGAAGCAGAAGCGATTGCGAAAAGAAGTGGATGCCAAATTTGCGGAGCTATATCGGGAAACGAAGGCAGTATCGGAAAGCATATGCGATTGTCCTTCTCTACTTGCTACGGCTGCTGTGCGGAAGACTTACGTGGACTCCAAAGCGAAAAATTCGAATGAAAATTATTCCTTTTGTTGGGTGGTTGCCAGTGAAGGAATGCTGCAAAATGTACAGCTTCATTATGAGAACAAAGATAAAGTATATATCCAGCAGGCAAAAGAGAGCGATGAACATACCCTTGAGTGGCTGGGCCATAACTATACCACGGTAATGAAACGAGAAGCTTACACATTGCAATGGCCTGAAGGCAAAGATATGAGTATCCCTGATAAGTACCTCAAACGACAGGATGCGAAGCTCGATGATCTCATTGACTATAAAATTTCCTTGGTAAGCAGCGAAAAGAAAGCATGGAATCCCAAAGAAGTAGCTGAGAAAATAGTGGGGCAGACGTATACCGTGTTCAATGACCGAGACTGGCTTGGCGTGACTGAAGGATTGAGTATTGCTCGCAAAGCAGGAGATTCCATCCTCAATTGCTATATGCACAAGTCTATAACGATTAAACATATTATTAAGACAACGAAAGCTTCCATCACTTGTCTAGCAGACTTCCGAGCTTAACTATGCGGCTTGTCAGCCGGTAGAGAGGGATGTGGGAGGAATTTACCTTTCACATTCCAATCATTAATATATGTGGAGGTCAGATATGGATAGCCATACCATTGTCATTACCCAGTCTCGGATGGCTGGATGGTTGATGTTTAATCGATTTCATAAAATGGATGAAAAAGTAGATCTAAAGGATTCGAATCGGAAAGTATTTATATTCAAAGATTCGCCTCCGTTAAGGAAAGCCATGGAACAATATAACGAATTTAAACAGGTAGTCGATAATATCTATTAATAAGGGGGATCATAACAATATGACAATAGCTTTGCAAAAACACGATGATAAACACAAATATTATACCGACCAATTCACCATTAACGGAAAACGGGTGGATGTACGAAAAAATAGCAATGGCAAACAAGTAGAGGCTTGGATAGATGGTATGTGGAAGCCGATTACCAAGGAAGATGTAGATAAGCAGTATCGGATACAGTTTGAATATTCTCCATATGAATTGGAGTTTTCGTATAATGGTGGTAAAACGTGGTGGACATACACGGATGAAAAATATATGACTGATTCGGAACGAGCGTATTTCAAGAAGGAGATCGCGTTTTTTGAGAATTGGGAACTTGAACAACGTATTGAAGAGGAAGAACGGAAAGCGAATGATCCTGAATATCAAGAGTGGATTGCCCAACAATATATAGAATGGTTAGCTCATGAGGAAGAATATCACCGGAGTCAAAGCAATTCTAAGCTTACATCTCATGTGGATATTGCAGATGTGTTCAAACACGATGATGAGTCAGCAGGAGAGAATTCCCCCAAATCAATTGAGCCTAATTATATGAAATATTTTGAGATTCACGGAACGCATAAGAAGTTTCAGCCTATCTGGTATGGCAAAGATATTTTAGATCAGCATATGAAATGTTTTTCTGATGGTACGTTTTTGTATCGGTATGATCAGGGTGTATATGTCAATGATGGTGAGCGTCACCTGGAGCAATTATCCGTTACCCTGCTGGACAATGAATTTCGCCATAGTCGGATTAAGGAAGCACGTTATTACATAGAGGCCCAAAGTTATATTGCAGGAACCCAAATGAATATGTTGGACGACTATATTAATGTTAAAAACGGTTTGTTGAATTGGAAAACGGGAGAGTTAAGGGAGCATACGCCTGATAGACGGAGCACCATTCAATTTCCTGTTCTATATGATCCTACGGCCAATGATCCTGCTATGCTTCAGTTTATCGAATCTGTGCTTGAACAGGATACGCATGCAACTTTATTTGAAATGATTGGCTATTTCCTGATTCCCACCTTGGAGTATGAGAAGATATTTTTATTCACAGGTACGGGAAGCAACGGGAAATCGGTATTGATTAAGACGATTGAAGCCATGATAGGCAAGGCGAATATATCGAAAGTTAAAATTCAGGATTTAGAAGGAGACAGATCACGGTTTAAGATTGCTGAGTTGTATGGAAAAGTGCTGAATTGCTTTACAGATATCCCTGCGGATGCATTGAACTCTACAGGGAACCTCAAGGTGCTTGCCAGTGGTGAAGGATTAAACGCAGAGAAAAAGGGAAAAGATCCCTTTAACTTTGAGCCGTTTTGTAAATTGTTGTTTAGTGCGAATGAATTGCCGAAGAGTAGTGACCATAGTGATGGATTTTTTAGAAGGCTGACGGTGTTTCCTTTTACTCGAAAATTTACGGATCAACAAAAGGACACGAAGTTAATTCATAAATTGACGACTCCATCCGCTTTATCAACACTATTAAATTATGCGCTTGAGGGCTTA
>NZ_JBITPH010000127.1:0-1890 GCF_050467685.1 Paenibacillus sp. NRS-1782 | reverse complement strand
TTGGCCCGCTCGTTCAGCTCGTGGTAGGTCAACTGCTCTCCTTCGAAGAACAATGCTGCCTGCCCCGGTGTCTGCAAAGCTTGTGCTTCAAACAAGCCATGAATCGTTTGTTCACTCGGATACTCAGCCGCCGTATTTCCCCACACGCGAAGGATTTGCTCGCGTTCCTGCTCACTCAATAAATCCAGCTCACCCAATGTCTTATCTGGATTCGTCGCAATGGTTTCAGCCAATTGTATAAAGTGGCGCGTGATCTGCTCAACCGTTTCCCGTTTATACAAGGATGTCGCATATTGCAAACCGAATTGAATTCCATCCTCTTCTTCGCTGGCTTCCAGCGTCAAGTCGAACTTTGCCGGGACCTGCTCCATGCCAAATGGCCGGAAGCTGATGTCTGGCAGTTTCAGCTCGCCTTGTTCCGTGTTTTGTAGAACAAACATCGTATCAAACAGTGGGTTACGGCTCATATCCCGTTTCACATTCAGTTTTTCCACCAGTTCCTCAAACGGATAATCCTGATGCTCATACGCTTGCAAGGCTCGGGCTTTCACATCCTCCACGTAGTGGCGGAACGGTTGCGCTACAGTTGGATAGTTGCGCATGGCTAGTGTTCCGACAAACATTCCGATAATTGGCTCTAGATCGGCATACGGTCTTCCCGCAATTGGGGTACCGACAATGATGTCTTCCTGTCCAGTGTAATGATGCAGAAGTGCTGTATAAGCCGCCAGAAGCACCATATACAGCGTCGAACCTGTCTGTGCTGCCAGCTCTTTCAAGCGCTCGCTGACTTCACGTTCCAGTCTGAATACCACTGTATCTCCTGCCGTGCTCCGCACCGCCGGGCGGGTAAAGTCGGTTGGCAGATCCAGTACGGGCAGCTCACCCCGGAAGTTATCTAACCAGAACGTCTCCTGTCGTTTCATCCAATCCTGCCGTGTTTCACCTTGCTGCCATACGGCATAGTCTTTGTATTGAAGCCGTAACGGAGGCAATACCTCACCGCTGTATAAGCGTACAAATTCTTTAGTCAATACGCCTGCTGATACACCATCTGAGATAATATGGTGCATATCGAGCATTATCAGATGTTGCTGTTCTTGTTCTCCCCCTTGTATACCCAGATCCAGCAAGGATACCCGTAGCAACGGTGCAGCTTGGAGATCGAATGGACGTACAAAACGTTGAACCCAATCTTGCACTTCTCGGCTTACAAGCTGCTCAGACACTACTGATTGCTGCTCAAACACTGTATCACGATCAGAGATTTGCACATGAATTTGTTGATCAGCTTCTGTATGCGTTACTACACGCCCTGCCTGTACCTTCGCATACTCGACCTCGAATGGTACGGTTTTTTGAATCCGTTGCACGGGTTCATTGTTCACCAGTTCAAAGCTGGTGCGGAAAGCTGCATGACGTGAAACCAACTGTCGGAACACGTCTTCTACCCTTTTCACATTCAGCGGGCCACTTAACTGGAACACGGCGGGTATGTTGTAGTTTACATCGTTCGGATCAATTCGGTACAGCACATACATCCGTTTTTGTGCCGAGGACAAAGGGTAGAACGAACGTTCTTCCGTCACTGAAATGGACGCATACATCTCTTGATCCAATTGTTCAATGATGGCCGCCAGCTGTTCAATCGTCGGTGCTTCAAAAATGCTACGCAGGGGAAGCGATTTATTCAATTCCTTGTGGATCTTTGAGACCAGCGTCGTCGCTCGCAGCGAATGTCCACCAATCTCGAAGAAGTTCTCTTTTACACCGACTTGCTCCAAGCCCAGCACGTCCTGCCAGATTTGCGCCAGCTTGGATTCCACCCAGGTTTGTGGTGCGGCATAATCCGCCCCCGTTTGCAGGCTACCTTCCGGTGCCGGTAATAAT
>NZ_JBITPH010000126.1:0-2856 GCF_050467685.1 Paenibacillus sp. NRS-1782 | reverse complement strand
TTCCAAATCGGGTCTGTTCGACCAAGTTGTCATTCCAGACGTGATTCGGCATCGGTTTGGAGTGTTGAAACCACAATTTACATTTTTCAAAGACGGAAAAACTTACAACAAGGATCGTAAGCACACCTCGGCTTTAGATCTGCTTGCCAAGTCCATGTTTTCATTTAAGAAATATATAAACCGAATCATGATAGACGATACGGATCGGAAAATTCGGAAACATCAGTTTGAGAATGTATATCAGTACTTTCAAAATTTCGACCTGGATACAGTGTATGTGGATCAAACCATCAATGCGTTAAAGACAACTTATGATACGTTCCTGCAAATAAATAGAGAGCTAACGCAAGAGAAGCAAAGCCTGAATCCATTCGCATCAGACGAGAAGCAGAAGCGATTGCGAAAAGAAGTGGATGCCAAATTTGCGGAGCTATATCGGGAAACGAAGGCAGCAGCAGAAAGCATATGCGATTGTCCTTCTCTACTTGCTACGGCTGCTGTGCGGAAGACTTACGTGGACTCCAAAGCGAAAAAATCGAATAAAAATTATTCCTTTTGTTGGGTGGTCGCCAGTGAAGGAATGCTGCAAAATGTACAGCTTCATTATGAGGATAAAGATAAAGTTTATATCCAGCAGGTTAAAGAGAGCGATGAACACACCTTTGAGTGGCTAGGCCATAACTATACCACGGTGATGAAACGAGAATCCTACACATTACAATGGCCTGAAGGCAAAGATATGAGCATCCCTGACAAGTACCTCAAACGACAGGATGCGAAGCTCGATGATCTCATCGACTATAAAATTTCCTTGGTAAGCAGCGAAAAGAGGACATGGAATCCCAAAGAAGTAGCTGAGAAAATGGTGGGTCAGACATACACCCTGTTCGATGACCGTGGCTGGCTTGGCGTAGCTGAAGGATTGAGTATTGCTCGCAAAACAGGAGATTCCATCCTCAATTGCTATATGAACAAGTCTATAACCATTAAGCAAATTATAAAGACAACAAAGGCTTCCATCATTTGTCTAGCAGACTTCCGAGCTTAACGATGCGGCTTGTCAGCCGGTAGAGAGGGATGTGGGAGGAATTTACCTTTCACATTCCAATCATTAATATATGTGGAGGCCAAATATGGATAGCCATACCATTGTCATTACCCAGTCTCGAATGGCAGGATGGTTGATGTTTAATCGGTTTCATAAAATGGATGAAAAAGTAGATTTAAAGGATTCCAATCGGAAAGTATTTATATTCAAGGATTCACCTCCATTAAGGAAGGCCATGGAACAATATAACGAATTTAAACAGGTAGTCGATAACATCTATTAATAAGGGGGATCATAACAATATGACAATAGCTTTACAAAAACACGATGATAAACACAAGTATTATACCGACCAGTTCATCATTAACGGAAAACGGGTGGATGTACGGAAAAATAGCAATAGCAAGCAAGTAGAAGCTTGGATAGATGGTATGTGGAAGCCGATCACCAAGGAAGATGTGGATAAGCAGTATCGGATACAGTTTGAATATTCTCCCTATGAATTAGAGTTTTCGTATAATGGTGGCAAAACGTGGTGGACATACACGGACGAAAAATATATGACCGATTCGGAACGAGCGTATCTCAAGAAGGAGATCGCGTTTTTTGAGAATTGGGAACTTGAACAACGGATTGCAGAGGAAGAACGGAAAGCGAATGATCCTGAGTATCAAGAGTGGCTTGCCGAACAATATGAAGAATGGTTAGCTCACGAGGAAGAGTATTACCGGAGTCAAAGCAATTCTAAGCTTACATCTCATGTGGATATTCCAGATGTGTTCAAACGCGATGATGAGTCAGCAGGAGAGAATTCCCCCAAATCAATTGAGCCTAATTATATGAAATATTTTGAGATTCATGGAACCCATAAGAAATTTCAGCCTATCTGGTACAGCAAAGATATTTTAGATCAGCATATGAAATGTTTTTTTGACGGTACGTTTTTGTATCGGTATGATCAGGGGGTATATGTCAATGATGGTGAGCGTCACCTGGAGCAATTATCCGTTACCCTGCTGGACAATGAGTTTCGCCATAGTCGGATTAAGGAAGCACGTTATTACATAGAGGCCCAAAGTTATATTGCAGGAACCCAAATGAATATGTTGGACGACTATATTAATGTTAAAAACGGTTTGTTGAATTGGAAAACGGGAGAGTTAAGGGAGCATACGCCTGATAGACGGAGCACCATTCAATTTCCTGTCCTATATGATCCTACGGCCAATGATCCTGCTATGCTTCAGTTTATCGAATCTGTACTGGAACAGGATACGCATGCAACTTTATTTGAAATGATTGGCTATTTCCTGATCCCCACCTTGGAATATGAAAAAATATTTTTATTCACAGGTACGGGAAGTAACGGGAAATCGGTATTAATTAAAACGATTGAAGCCATGATAGGCAAGGCGAATATATCCAAAGTTAAAATTCAGGATTTGGAAGGCGACAGATCAAGGTTTAAGATTGCTGAACTGTATGGAAAAGTGCTGAATTGCTTTACAGATATCCCTGCGGATGCATTGAACTCTACGGGGAACCTCAAGGTGCTTGCCAGTGGTGAAGGATTAAACGCAGAGAAAAAGGGGAAAGATCCCTTTAACTTTGAGCCATTTTGTAAACTGTTATTCAGCGCCAATGAGTTGCCGAAAAGTAGTGACCATAGTGATGGATTTTTTAGAAGGCTGACGGTGTTTCCTTTTACTCGAAAATTTACGGATCAACAAAAGGATACGAAATTAATTCATAAACTGACGACTCCATCCGCTTTATCGACATTATTGAATTATGCGCTTGAGGGCTTA
>NZ_JBITPH010000125.1:0-616 GCF_050467685.1 Paenibacillus sp. NRS-1782 | reverse complement strand
CCCATCTGTCATGCTGGTTCGCCGTCCCGCACGGTCATAGGTGTAGTTGGTTTTAAAATCCGGTCCCGCCGCTTCCGTAACCAACCCGTCCGTATTATATTCAAAGGTGATCGCTTGCAATTTTCCTGTCAGCATACGGGTGATATTGCCATCCGTATCGTAAATATTGAGCGTCGTTCCTCCACTGGATTTCTCCAGCAACATGCGTCTGCCCAGCTCATCATACGAGTACAGATTCTTTTGCCCATCGGGATACTGAACGGTCTTCAAATTTCCGGCCAGATCATACATATAGCTGGTCTTTTGTCCCGATGGATCTGTCACGGAGGTCATTTGTCCCAGTGCATCGTAATCATAGATCATACGTTGGCCGTTACCGTCCGTCCGGCTGGTGACCCTACCCGCATGATTGTAAGCGAACGACTCCAGCGGCTGAAAGGAGCCATTGTTAGCTTCTTGAGTGGAAGTCACACGACCTAAAGCATCCGATACCTCACGCACACGATAACCAGCCGCATCCGTATAAGTGACCGTACGATCTACCGCGTTGTACGCCACGGTATCTGTTGTTCCATCCGCATAGGTCGCCTTCACAGGCCGTCCAAAAGCATCGTAG
>NZ_JBITPH010000124.1:0-790 GCF_050467685.1 Paenibacillus sp. NRS-1782 | reverse complement strand
AGAGATGCTCACCGTGCCGGGCGTGGCCGTGGTCACCTTGGCAGGATTCCTGGCGGAAGTGGGTGATCTGAGCGGCTACGAGCATGGGCAGCAGATCATTCGACTGGCTGGACTAAATCTCAAGGAGAACAGTTCAGGAAAGAAAAAAGGCAAAACCAGCATAACCAAACGTGGACGCGCACGGCTTCGGGCGTTGCTGTTCCGGGCGGTCATGCCGATGGTAGCCAAGAACGCCGAGTTTAAAGCACTGCACCAGTACTTCACGACGCGAGGTCAAAATCCGCTGAAGAAAAAGCAGTCTTTAGTGGCCTTGTGCGGGAAACTCATCCGCGTGCTGCACACGCTCGGCACCCAGCAAATCCCGTATGATGCAAACGACGTTTTAGGGCCAGTACGACAGGCCCAGCTACAGAAGGCAGCTTAAGAAAAGCCAAAACTCAGTTTCTCACCGGAAGGAAATAAGTCAAGACAACGGAAGCACGGAGCAGCCGCAGGAATCAATTCCATAAGGGCAACGACCCCGTAAAGGAGCAAGAAACGGCGTCCACCTCTTGAAAGGCCGAACGAAGGAATGTAAGGGCAGCGACCCGGCGTGATATGGGAGGGTAAGCCGTCAAGAGACAGTGTGGATATCCAAGGTGCGATCATAGAACGGATCTGTGGGTTGGGGAAAATGCCCCAATCTCTATTCCCGCCACCGGCTCTGTCAGAAAATAATGACATCCTTACATGACTTCTCCAATTATCGACCTGTCAATGGCTGAAAATCGAAGAATGAGTGCGTCACCAA
>NZ_JBITPH010000123.1:0-2424 GCF_050467685.1 Paenibacillus sp. NRS-1782 | reverse complement strand
GAAATATTCAATTTTAGTTGTTTTTCCATTTTCAACAACCGTAGTGATTCGGTGATCATCATTTTCAAAGTTTGTTGTGATAACAGCTTTACCTTTTTCAGTCTGTACAACTTCTGTTTGGACCAAATTTTCTTCTGACTTGGTAATTTGTTCAGCATTACTTACCGAAGGTAAAACAGTTGCGCAGAGCAATGCTGATGCCAATAAGGGGACGAACACTTTCTTAAAAATTTTCATCATAATTCTCCTCCTATACAAATATTTCAAACAGTTATAAATATTACACTTTGTATAGTGAGAAGTAAGGGGAATTTTGTCGAACATTAAAACACATTACAAAATTCAATCTCATTTTAGAAAAAAGTATTTAATTAACAATAAATTTTACTTTTGTACCGTTTTACTTCCTAAAGATAAGATGGTTATGATTGATTTAGGCACAGAAAGAACTATTGATTCATATAAGCTTAAAAGTGATTCAAAGAATATGAGAATAAGCTTTTATAATCGGGGTTTAGGTTTGAAGGTGCATTTGCAACGAATGTAGGGGATGGAGATCTCAAAACGCTTCCTGATGAAAAAAAGTTTAGAATGAAAAGAAAGTGGTATTTATGACCCATGGTCATAATTTTAATGATCATTATAACCCCGCCGATAGGCTATTTGAATGTATTCTTCAATAGGAAGAAATTTGAACCCAATGAACAATTAGGCTATTTGGCAATAGCCACAGTATTTGCTGCCCTATGGTTAACTAAATTTCTACCGCATTCATGGCGAATTCCCGCTATAATAGTTGTTGCACTTATTGGGATATTCATATTCAGAAAAAAGTAAATATTAAATAATAAAAACAATCCCCGTTACCTTAAGGTTGCGGGGATTTTAATTACAATACGCCGAAACAAAGTAGGATCATAATGGGACTGTATTTGAATTCTGAGGCAGCATGTAAGCTACACCGCTACTCACAGTAGTAATATTACCGCTTACTCTAGCTCTATAATAACCTTTCCCCCAATCAGCAATGTAGAAACTTTCTTGATCACCCTGTCTATTTGTTAAGGAACCCCTCTTAGTAATCCCTTTCCTCCCGATTGTGTCCCAAGTACCTAAACCGGATTTTTGAAAATGCATATCAAAGTTCACATAACTAATTTGATATTGTGAACTCAGGATTATATTCCAGTTACAATACATCCGTCCCGCTATTTGATCACATGTAACTATTAACTCCCCTGCATAGCCTGTTGGTTTAATGATTTTCGACGAAGAGTCATAGACATCATTAGTTACTGCGCTAAAAGAGTTAAACGGGGGGCTAGACTGATCATTTTTTGAGTTTGGGTCTATGTAGATATCATATTTTGTAACATAAGACTGTTCACTCCCTTGTTCAGCATATGTTGCTGTTGGAAGATAGGCTACTGACAAAAAGATTAATGACAGAACTAAACAAACTAATTTTTTCAATTTGATCCTCTCCTTAATAGTTTCATTTAGAAAAAATTATTTTTTCCATAAACTTCATTAATTATATATCACATGCATCACTATTGTCTCCCTTTTTTTGTATTAAATTGTTTTTATTTTCATGGTAATGTATCATGAATTTTATAACATAATTTTGGAGGTGGTACTGTATGGAGTATAGATTGACTGATACTCACTTATATATACTTGAATATCCTGGAGTTCTTTGCTTTGCCCGTCCGAAATATGAATATAAGGATTTAGGAGAATTAATGGAAAATAGCTCACTTTATCATATTTCAACACCAGAAGATTTTGAATCTTTTGACCACACTAAAGTGTCTACTCCCAGTGAAGGAGGGAGCTTCTTTTTGGAGGAATTCCTTAATCCGATACTAAAATTAGTAAATGATAATAAAAAGTAAGGATTAAAATCAAACTGATCCCGCATGCTATGCAGTATATAGGTGTAGCTGCGTGGTTAGCTGATATTATCGCTAGAGCTATCGGTGCTATATTCCTTTAATAACTGTGATTAACAACGACGAATAACGGAGGAAGAATGAAAAGAAAGTGGTATTTAAGACCAATGGTCATAATTTTAATGATCATTATAACCCCGCCGATAGGCTATTTGAATGTATTCTTCAATAGGAAGAAATTTGAACCCAATGAACGATTAGGCTATCTGGCAATAGCTACAGTATTTGCTGCCCTATGGTTAACTAAATTTCTACCGCATTCATGGCGAATTCTCGCTATAATAGTTGTTGCACTTATCGGGATATTCATATTCAGAAAAAAGTAAATATTAAATAATAAAAACAATCCCCGTTACCTTAATTGGTTGGCAGGGATTGTTTTGTTCCTATCCGTTCAGATTCCTCCAATTTGTTCTTGAAGTTGTATTCTCTGATTATGGCTGTGCGGCTGAACAGGTACAGTAACAAT
>NZ_JBITPH010000122.1:0-517 GCF_050467685.1 Paenibacillus sp. NRS-1782 | reverse complement strand
TTCCCATTAAAACGATGGACATCGTAGAAGGAATTCAAACGATTCAAAAGAAGAAAGTCGCTGCCTATTGCCGGGTCAGTACCGATTCCGAGGAGCAAAAAGAAAGCTACACCAATCAGGTCAATCATTATACCCAATACATTCAAAACAACTTGGAATGGGAAATGGCTGATATTTACGCAGATGAAGGCATCACCGGAACCAGCACCAAAAATAGAACACAATTTAATCGGATGATACAGGATGCTCGAAACGGTAAGCTGGATCTCATTCTGGTCAAGTCGATTTCGAGATTTGCGAGAAATACACTGGATTTATTGAAATATGTACGGGAACTGAAAAGTCTCGGAGTTGCTGTATTCTTTGAACGGGAGAATATTAATACGCTGGATACCACAGGCGAAGTATTGCTGACCATCCTGAGTTCCCTTGCCCAAGACGAGAGTCGAAACATTTCTGAAAACAGTCGATGGGGAATATTGCGAGGCTTCCAAAACGGCAAAGTCTTCTGCAACAC
>NZ_JBITPH010000121.1:0-2134 GCF_050467685.1 Paenibacillus sp. NRS-1782 | reverse complement strand
AAAGATCCCGAGAAGCAGCTATGATGATGTAATATAGCTTCTCCTATCATAAATTATCACTCACTTCCTCGCCTGTAGATATGAGTTCAATACTTCTTTCCTTATATATATTCGTTGTATAAATGAGTGTAACAAAAGGCGAAGGATAACTCCCTTCGCCTTTTGTCTTCTATAAGATCCTTAATCATTAAAATTATCTTCTAAATTATCGTCTACCTTATCAGGCTCGTACTCGACTGTTTTATAGTCAGGTGATGAGGGAATCATATTGACCACGACATTCCTCATTTTCAACTTGTACGTTCCTTCCTCAAAGGCAATAATATACTTAATGGGAGGTAACTCCATATCCTCATACTTCGTTATCGATGAAACGACAATCTTAGAAGGGTCTGCGTCATTTACAGAAATGATACGATAGTCTATCGGTGTTCCTTGAGCTTTTAGAAAATTAAGTCGTGCCCGGTCTGTTTTAAAGCGATAATCATCAGACAGTAAGAGCATCTTATCATAATCACGACTCATCGAAGCGTCCATATATTCTGAAAATGTCGAAACAGCAGCCTCTTTTGGCTTATCTGGAAGTTTATGAGGCTCCTTATCTCCTCCAAAACCTGTAGCAATTACAGTCAAAATTCCTCCTAAGACAACCAAGCAGGCCAACTTCTTTCGTAGTACAATCTTCAATTGAAAAAAACCTCCTTTGTTGTAAATTTTACCACAAATTCTTCTTCGAATAAATAAGGTAGAGTTCAAATTTTGTGAACTCTACCTTATTTATTATTCCAGAATAGTCTTATTCATTTTCTAACACATTTCCTTCTAAATGAATAAGACCATTTCCCCTACTCTCGCGGGTGTCAGCAAATGCTAATCTACCACTGCCCGAAGGTACTTGAACATATTTATTGTAAGACCCCTCACCATTAACAGATGAACTGACTCCCAATTTAACAAGTGCGCCATCTTTATATGTGCCTACACCATAAACTACTCTTATAGCTTGTACATCCGAGTCTACGATTGACTGACTCCCATTAAATGTAACCTGATTTCTGTAGTTTCCAAAGAAATTTCCGATCTGACTTAAATTCATTCCATGATTCTCCGAATAATAAGTCAGATTTCTCACAGCTAGTTGAACATTACCTTGTAAAGCCTTAGAAGGCTCCACAAATACTCCCGTTTCTACTTTTCCATATGTTGAACTAGTAGGTGCAATATCATATACCAAGCCTTTAGGTTGTTTGACTATATAATTACCTCCCTCCTTTTCAATATTATAGGGTGCTGCTGGTAATTCACCTATATCCCCATAAGTTAACTTAACGGAAACATTGATATCGTCTGGGTCAGAATTATCAGCCGATACAATTTTGTAATCAACTAGAGACTCATTTACTCCCAGACTGTTAATCTGTGGTTTTTTAAAATCGTTAAAATATTCATTCACAGCCTTTAATGCTTCTGGACTAAGTGAATCCTTATCAAAGCTATCTTGATTTGCCTCGATCTTAGAACCAACCTGTACATTATCATTTTCACTTACTGATAAAGGATTATTAGTAGGTATGTTATTTTCTAACGTTGGGGCAGCCGAGGCCGCGCTCCCAAAGCAAAAGGCCAATGACATAGTTATAATAGCAATTTTCTTCTTCATATTAATTCCCTCCGAAATAGATTTTATTTTACTCAATCCCTATTAAAAGAAATACCCAATAACATACATAAAATAGTGGAATTTTAAACTGTTTTCACCTCTATCTTCCCTTTCAAAAGATATTTTTTGTGTTAATAACAACTGATTTGATTGTCCCAACCATCCCCTCTGTAAAACTACTCTAATATTCATGCAGAATTATCCAATAAGATATAATAAATGTATCACTTTTCAATGTTTTAGTAAAGTTTGTAAATTTTATCGCCTTTCTTTAGAAATCCTATATCCGCCAATGCTCATATCCGTGCTCATTTCGTTTTGTTAGACTAGCCACTAAGTTGAAAGTAAACGAACAACACTATAGGATTTTAAAAAATAGGAAAAAGAAAGATGGTACTAAAATGCTTAACAAATTAGGGGAAACAGTTCAAACATTTGCAAGAAGCCGAAATCAAAATTGAGCGTATACCAGCA
>NZ_JBITPH010000120.1:0-1267 GCF_050467685.1 Paenibacillus sp. NRS-1782 | reverse complement strand
TTGTTTTACAAGATTATTTTAATCAAGGTTTTTTTAATTGGGAGTATCCTAGAGGGGTGCTAAAAAGTGTTTACCATCAGTTAAAAAATAGAATTTCAACTAACTCTGATATAATATCTAGAATATTAGGTTCCATTTTACAGGTTTTATTTAAAATTTATAAAAGGATTTTTAAATGATGAGAGGGAGGCTTGAAAGATTTGAATATAAAGAAAATAATTATTAAATCAGTACCTCCTCTAAAAAAGGTTATTGATGAGAGGGAAACTTATTATATATCTTCTAATAATTATTACCAATTACTTGAACAAAAAAAAATAGCTTATGAGCAACTCGTCAATGATAATAGATTATTGGAAAATAGTATAAGAACACTAACTTGCCAAAACGAAAACTTAACAAAGCAGAATAGTACTCTTTCCGAAGAGAAAACCTATCTTTTAAAAGAAAAAAGTATTTTTGAAGAAAAGTATGAGTTGCTTTTACAAGATAAAAATAATCTGTTGAATAATGTGGAGAGTTTATCAGCCATTAATGAGGAACTAAGTCAAGAAAATATCAAACTAAAACAACAAGAAAAGAAAATGTTGGAGATAAGCTCAAGTGAGTTTTGGGATAGTCATTATAAAGATGGATTTACATCTGGGACGGGTTCCTATGATCATCTTGCTGAGTTCAAAGCAACTATAATAAATGAATTTGTTGAAAGTCATCGAATTGAATCTGTTATTGAGTTTGGTTGCGGTGATGGAAATCAACTTTCTCTTATGAACTACCCAGTGTATGTAGGAGTGGATGTTTCTGAAACGATTATAAAAAAAAATAAAGATAAATTTGCAGATTATGATAATAGAGCTTTTTTTCACAGAGGCGAAAAAAACAATTATATGAATAAAAAATATGATCTTGCTCTGTCTTTAGATGTAATCTTTCACTTGGTTGAAGATACGGTATATATAGAATATATGAAAGATTTGTTCAAGGCATCTAGTAAGTACGTGATAATTTATTCCAGTAATCATGAAGAATTCACGAGATGGCCAGAATTTAGAAATCGAAAATTTATGAAGTATGTTCAAGAAAATGAGAGTGATTGGAAACTAGTTGATTTTGTTGCTAATAAATATCCCTTTGAGTTAGGCAATGAAGATATGACCTCTCCATCTGATTTTTATATTTTCGAAAAAATGTAAATTAAGCAGGGCTATGACGATTAGAATAGGCGGTTATTATGAGAAATGATATTAAGGTATCAGTTATTGTACCA
>NZ_JBITPH010000119.1:0-775 GCF_050467685.1 Paenibacillus sp. NRS-1782 | reverse complement strand
ACCATGACATGATCGTATTCCACAGGCAGTGTCGCCGCATTGCAATACCCAAGAATATTACCCTTGGCTTTATTCAAATAGTGGATCAGGATATCATCCTTGGATATGTTTGTTGGTTCCATACCTAATAACCGTTTCAGCAAAATCAATGAATCATTCATGTGCCGGCTCCTGTTCCTCCTTTATCTGTGCCTTCTCGGTACGCTTCATATTCTTGACAACTTGAGCTTTCGTTTGGGCTACACCTTGTTCAGTCTTATCTTGTTGAGGTTCATCCACTTGCTTATAATGCCCACTGGCCTGCAACCGCAGCATTAACTCCTGATCCGTGACTTCCCATGTGCAGCCTGTTTCTTGATTCAAAAACCACATCTTATCACCCTCCAAAAATGAAAACTAGGGCATCCAAAGCGGACACACCCTAAACGTGTTTCTTCTATTATAATGTGTTTTCATAATCATACATTTTCAATTAGGACTTATTGGCTGTGAGTACAGCGAGAGCTTCCGGCTTGATACATTTGGCTCCAAACACTTGCAACCCTTTCACTGCATCCGAGAATTGCTTCTCTGGTCTGAAGGCTTCAACCGAATCTACTTGACCTGCAAACGAAATCGCACTCTTATGACCTGCGATGATTTTATACTTGGCTCCTGTGGTATTCGGCACATTGTTGGATTTATAAACGGTCATCCCATCGATATCCCCTACATAACCCGTGCGGATGATATTGGGGTCTTTGGTGAAACGAGCATCCTTCAGCAGCAAGCCATA
>NZ_JBITPH010000118.1:0-1212 GCF_050467685.1 Paenibacillus sp. NRS-1782 | reverse complement strand
TTCCTTCCTCGTTGTCCGCTTTTCTGGGGATTACGGAGCCGGCTATTTTCGGTGTTAACCTGAGATATATGAAGCCTTTTGTCATGGGGCTGATCGGTGGGGCAGTCGGCGGGTTTATCGCTTCGATCTTCCATTTGGCGGCTACAGGTATGGCCATTACGGTCATTCCGGGTACATTGCTCTACATGAACCACCAGCTTCCCAGTCTCTATTCCCACCCTACTCCTCAATTGTTAATTCGGATACGCTCTTGAGCGGCTTGACGCTTGAGGAGTATAATGAAGCTATAGCCAATGCAGTTCCACTGGAGTCAGTAATTGTAAAAAGTGATAAAACTCAATCCATTGAAAAAATTTCCCCTATGGCTGTGCCATCTTGGTCATTTAGCCACCTAAGTCGTAACGATGGATTTTGGTCAGATAAGTTTTCAATTGGTTGTGCAGGTTCGCATGGTCAGGGGTTATTAAATTTTGTTAATTGGATTATTTTTGGAAGGGAGGAAGTGAGTGTGAACAAGCGACTCAGACCAGTAGTTATTATCTTAAGTCTAATTGTCATTGTCGGAGGGGCGGTGGCTGTTATCAAAAGTCAGACCTTTGCGAACAGCAGTAAGCCTCAAACCCAAACTACCAATGATCCTGACTGGCTCACACCTGAGAAAAAGAAGGAGATAAACGAGAAAGTGTTATCTTCACAAGCAGAAATTATACACTCAAAATATGGAGATTTTTTCCCTGTTGAAGTTCCGAATGAGTATCCAAGCGATCAAGTCGCAAATTGGGACAATCAAGAGGAGATAACAGCACAGACAGAGCAAATTCTCTATAATAATTTTGTTTACGAAAAAAAAGAGAAAAAAAACTAATTTTTTCTAGAACGCTCGTAAAAATGAGCGTTCTTTTTTGTGCGCCATGCAAGGCGCGTAACAGGCGGTGAAGGTCTCTTGAAGAGTGGGCACTGTAAGAACGACATTTGTACTGGATTTGGCGTAAATGCCTTCAACACAATCATTACTTGCGCTATGGACCCAGTTAACAAGAGGAATGTGGGTTTGGATAAAAAAGCAATTATTTATTTGTATAGCTAAAAAAGCTCTGCCGACCAATTAAGGTTAGCAGAACTTTTTTAGCTATCCGTTTAAGCACCTCCAATTTGGTCATAAAGTTGTATTCTCTGATTATGAGTATTCGACTGAACAGGTACAGTAACAAT
>NZ_JBITPH010000117.1:0-2755 GCF_050467685.1 Paenibacillus sp. NRS-1782 | reverse complement strand
ATTATTACCGGCACCGGAAGGCAGCCTGCAAACGGGGGCGGATTATATCGCACCGCGAACGTGGACGGAATCGAAGCTAGCGCAAATCTGGCAGGATGTGCTGGGCTTGGAGCAAGTCGGCGTGAAGGAGAACTTCTTTGAGATTGGTGGGCATTCACTGCGGGCTACAACGCTGGCCTCAAAGATTCACAAGGAATTGAATAAACCGCTTCTACTTCGCTTCATCTTTGAAGCACCAACGATTGAACAACTGGCAGTGGTGATGGAAGGGCTGGATCAGGTGGTGTATTCGTCCATTCCAGTGACGGAAGAACGTAGTTTCTACCCGCTGTCCTCGGCACAAAAACGGATGTACGTTTTGCACCAGATTGATCCACAGGATGTAAACTACAACATTCCCGCTGCGCTCCAGGTGAGCGGACCGCTGGATATAAAACGGGTGGAAAAAATATTCCGTCAGTTGATCTCACGCCATGCGGCATTCCGCACCCGCTTTGAGCTAATGAACAGCGAGCCGATACAGCGGATTCAGGATACGGTGACGTTCGAGGTAGAGTATGCGAAGGTCCAGGCAGGACATGTCGTAACGTATCCAGCAGCTGATCGAAAAACCCATGTGGAGAACTCTAAACGTGATATAGCGCATGAACAGCATTCATCGGTGTCTGAGCAGCTTGCAGGCAAGGAGGTACAAGAATGGGTTCAACGATTTGTACGTCCGTTTGATCTGCAAGCCGCACCGCTGCTACGAGTAGCCTTGATCGATTTGGGCGTACAGGGAATAGAAGAAGAGCCACAGCATCTGTTGATGCTCGACATGCACCATATTATCTCGGATGGCGCGTCCATGGGCGTGCTGACCAACGAATTTGTTCGCTTGTACAGCGGTGAAGAGTTATCTACGCTACGAATTCAATACAAAGACTACGCGGTATGGCAACAAAGTGAGTCACAACAGAACGGAATGAAGCGTCAGGAAGCATATTGGCTGGATACCTTCCGGGGGGAGCTACCTACACTGAATCTGCCAACCGACTTTACCCGCCCGGCGGTGCGAAGTACGGCAGGTGATACGGTTGTATTCGAACTGAGACATGAAGTGAGCGAACAATTGAAGGAGCTGGCAGTACAGACAGGTTCAACACTGTATATGTTACTGTTGGCGGCCTACACTGTACTGCTGCATCAGTACACCGGGCAGGAAGACATCATCGTCGGCACTCCGATTGCGGGACGACCGCACATGGATCTGGAGCCAATTATCGGAATGTTTGTCGGAACACTAGCCATGCGTAATTATCCGACCGCAGCGCTAACGTTCCGCCACTACGTGGAGGACGTGAAAACCCGGACCTTGCAAGCCTATGAGCATCAGGACTATCCGTTTGAAGAACTGGTGGAACAACTGAACGTGAAGCGCGACATGAGTCGCAATCCACTGTTCGACACGATGTTTGTACTACAAAACAACGAACAAGGAGAGCTGAAGTTGGAAGGCCTGAGCTTCCATCCATACGCTATGGAGCAGGTCCCGGCGAAGTTTGACCTGATGCTGGAAGCCAGCGAAGAAGAAACCGGCATCCATTTCGGATTGCAATATGCAACATCGCTCTACCAGCGGGAAACCATCGAGCAAATTACGCGCCACTTTGTACGTTTGGTAGAAACCATTACAGCCAATCCAGACATCTCGCTGTGCGAATTGGAACGGATCACTATAGAAGAAACGGTACCTGTGCTGAAAGTACATCAGGAACGTCAAAAAGCTGCTCGTTACTGGAATGCATATCTCGACGGATATGAAGAACAGGCCCATTTACCACAAGTCAAAATGCAGTCAAACGCGGGGTATCAGGCTGAGCAGCTTAACACTGGTCTGAGTGTGGGTCTGACGACCCGGATTCTTCAGATTGCCAAACGTCATCAGGTGACACTGAATACACTGATGCAGTCAGTCTGGGGTATATTGCTCCAAAAATATAATGGTATAGATGATGTCGTATTGGGTAGTACGGTTTCCGGGCATTCGCCTGATCTTCTGAATGTGGAACATATGATGGGTCTGTCTCAGAATACAGTACCTGTACGGATTAGAAGTAATGAGAACAGTCTGTTCTCGCAAATGATGAAGCAAAACGAGGAGCAATCTATAGCTGCTCATATGCATACTACGCATCCGCTGACTGAAATTCAGGCGTTGTCGGACCTGAAGCAAAATTGGATCAACCACAGGATTATTTTTGCAAATGATCCGGCGGAGAAACAAATGCAGCAGTTCGGTGAAGGCCAGCAGACCAGCTTTAGCCGAAGCGAAGTCGAACCGACGAGCTATGATTTTAATCTGGTGATACAGCCGGGGAAAGTCATTCACATGAGCTTTAATTACAACGCACTAGTCTTTGAACGCACAAGTATAGAACAAATTCAGGGACATCTGGTGCAACTGCTGGAGCAGGTAACAGCAAACCCGGATATTCGGATTCGCGAGCTTGATGTAGTAACCAAGCAAGAACGCGAGCAAATTCTTGGCGTATGGGGAGATACGGAAGCGGACTGTCCGAGCGAGCAGACGATTCATGGCTTGTTCGAGGCGCAAGCGGCGCAGACCCCGGAGCAGGCAGCATTGTTCTTCGAAGGAGAGCAGTTGACCTACCACGAGCTGAACGAGCGGGCCAACCGACTGGCTCGAATCTTGCGGAGTCACGGCGTGACGACAGACCGTTTGGTCGGTCTGATGACCGAGCGTTCCGTGGAT
>NZ_JBITPH010000116.1:0-591 GCF_050467685.1 Paenibacillus sp. NRS-1782 | reverse complement strand
GAAGCAGGAGATCTATCACGAGGACGGTTCAAATCTGGAGCCGATCTCCGGTCCAAACGATCTGGCCTATGTGATCTACACGTCGGGAACGACAGGCAAGCCCAAAGGAGTTATGGTGGAGCACCGCGGGCCGTGCAACCTGAAAACCTATTTTGATCAGACGCTGCACATTGGATTGTCAGATCATATCCTGATGTTTGCCAGCTATTCGTTTGATGCGGCTTGCTGGGAAGTATCACAGGCGCTGTTTTGCGGAGCCACGCTGTACGTACCGACGACAGACACGATTTTAGACTATGGTCGGTTCGAACAGTATATGACGGAACACCAGATTACAGCCGTGTTACTGCCACCAACATATGCGGTGTATCTCGAGCCAAAGCGGATGTCCAATCTGCGTATCCTGCTCACAGGGGGATCTGCGACATCGACGGATCTGGTAAACAAATGGAAAAATCAAGTGGCATACTACAACGCTTACGGTCCAACAGAGAATTCGATTGTCACGTCGATCTGGCCGGTGTCCGACAATACGAGCGCGGGAGAGACTATATCCATCGGACGTCCGATGCCGAATCACCGGGTATATAT
>NZ_JBITPH010000115.1:0-639 GCF_050467685.1 Paenibacillus sp. NRS-1782 | reverse complement strand
GGGGACAGAGGTTCCTTTGGTGTAGCTGCTGATCTGTTCATTTTTCTCGCTTTGATAAAGCAAAATTGATTACCTCTCCAATTATGATCGAAGTCAAAATGATATAAAGCATCATAATATCAAACTTATATCCAAGGACGTAGAATATGCCTATACCTAAAGCATAACTTACTATAATCCCTACGTACCGCTTTAGTAATTTAGTCATGGTGTACAGCCTATAGGGGAGGGCTGTGAACTAAAGAATTTTCCGGTGTCAAACACGCCAGTTACTTTCGTCCGTGAAGCACTCTCATAAAATATCACATGATGTGCGTAAGGTATGACTCCACATGTTCGAGGATACGAATATTGATATACCGTAAAGTAAGCTACAGTATTCATCCCAGCCGAAATACTAATCACAGTAAGAATGGTTGAAACAGGTACTTTAGTAATCGTTGAGATGATCCCTGCACCTATAGAAATCCCTACATTTACCCAATTATAAGAATAATCAAACTTTCCAGCAAAAGTTCCACCAGAAGGAACATCGTTTAATGAAAAATCTGAATTAATTTCTTTAACCATTAATTCATCCTGCTTAACTCCATCAATCAGAAGTTTTTGATCTTGTAGGAAATATTCAATTTTAGTTGT
>NZ_JBITPH010000114.1:0-1622 GCF_050467685.1 Paenibacillus sp. NRS-1782 | reverse complement strand
CTGGACAGTGAAAAGTTTTTATAGATAAATCGACGCATAGAAAAATAACCCAATTCGGCGAATCTACGGTATCCTTAAGATCTCACTCTAAAAGGATAGAATCGCTGAATGGGTTACGAAAAAAGTGTACCCTATTTCGAAGCGATTGACCATACCTATGCTAAAATACCTGAATGAACTTTTGCTTCCCTTCCGTTCCTGCTTTTCCAGACAAGCCACTTTTGAGTGGTTCATTGTTCTGGTCATCGGTTTTATGCTGCGCTCCGACCATCTGGGCGTAACTTCGGTGATTCGGGATCTTTCGCTGAATAGCCGCTGCTATGAGACACTCATTCATTTCTTCCGTTCGTCCGGCTGGTCCACTTCGACGCTACGGCAGAAGTGGCTTCAGGTCGTGCGCCAGCATGCGCCTTTGCTGGTGATTCAGAATCGCGTGGTCCTCGTCGGAGATGGCATGAAACAAGCCAAGGAAGGCCGCCGGATGCCGGGCGTCAAGAAGCTTCATCAGGAATCCGAAAATGTCTCCAAGGGTGACTATATCTTTGGTCATTTGTTCGGCGCCATCGGCATTCTGGTCGGTGATTCCCGGAAGTGGTTCTGCTTGCCCTTGTTCATGAATCTACAAGATGGTGTCCAAACCATTCTGGGCTGGAAGAAGTCCAAGGGCGAAGTAGAAACACCTTCCCATGTCGTTCAGATGATTGAGCAGGGCTTCGAGGCCGCGAAAAGTTTCGGTCAAGCGCTGCTGCTTTTGGATCGATACTTCTTGTCGGTTCCGGCCCTGGAGCGGCTGAATGCGTGCCACCTCGCTTCCGAAACCCGCATGCACCTGGTGACGAAAGCCAAATCGAACGTGGTCGCCTACGAACGCCCCCAGGCGAAAAAGCCGGGACGGGGCCGACCGCCGAAAAAAGGCCAGGCGGTCAAACTGAAGGAGCTGTTCACGACTCGCGCTGCCGATTTTCAAACCACTACCCTTCTGCTGTACGGCAAAGAAGAGACGGTTCAGTTTCTGTGCCTGGATCTGCTTTGGGGCCAAGGCTTGTATCAGGAATTACGCTTTGTGCTGGTGGTGCATGGGGGCCGCTACTCCATCTTGGTCAGTACGGATTTGAGCCTGGCAGCCACGGATATCATCCGCTTGTACGGCTATCGCTTCAAGATCGAATGCACGTTTCGGGAAATGAAGCAAGTCACCCACGCCTTCGGCTACCGTTTCTGGAGCAAGTCCATGCCGAAGCTGAACCGGTATTTGAGAAAAGAGGAAGCGCACCCGCTCGAAGCCGTAACGAACGAGCAAGACCGACAGCGTATCCAGAAAACGATCCAGGCGATCGAGGGATTCGTCATGTGCCAGTGCATGGCGATGGGACTCCTCCAACTCGTCGCCTTGCAGTTTTCAGGCCGAACCTCGGGGCTGTTTTTCCGCTATCTGCGAACGCCCTCCCATGCTGTGGTCTCCGAAGCCAGCGTTGCCGCTTATTTACGCAAGTCTATTTTTCGCCTGTTTGCTCAAAATCCGCATTTATCTATAACGAAAATAATTAAATCCAAGCAGGAAAACGCTGATGTGGAGCGCGATTCGCTGGTTTCTTAGCGCTGTAGAACTTTTGACTGTCCAG
>NZ_JBITPH010000113.1:0-1115 GCF_050467685.1 Paenibacillus sp. NRS-1782 | reverse complement strand
CGGTTGTGGCTTGGGCCATAGACGTTTCTCCCTTCGATATCTTCTTTATACGGTCACATGGTATAATGCTTTCGGCACATCATCAAGTCCATTTCTGCCCATGTTATAGCTACTTGAAAGATTTTTTATTAAGCTGATCAATCGCAATAAATTCTTCTTCTGTTATCAACTGTTGTGATCTTAATTGCTTCAATAGACTCAGACTGAGCAAGTAATCGATAGATTTTTGTTGCATATGTATGTGCTCCTTTGAAATAAAAATGGCTCACCTCTAGGGCAAGCCGTATAGATATAATGCTCAGAATAAATTTTTAAGGCTAATGGTCTTTTCTATTGTCATGCTAGGATCGCTTACTAAGGTGGCAGTCAGTACAAGGGCTTTATTGTTCGCTCCACTACTGCTTCCTGCTTTTATGGTTACGCTATTTCCTGTGCTGGTTGTTATGCTTCCCTTAGTAGGAGTCGAATCATCTTGATTTCGTAGGCTCCACTCCACCGACTGGTCAAACACTTCTGTTCCATGATCATAAATATGACTGACGTATGATGCACTTTGTCCTGTTTTGAGCATGGGAATACCAGTAATGGCTATCGAATAGATATGCATTCCCGTTTCGACGACTCTCATTTCAATGGTACTCAGCACTGTCGGATGATACGTTAATTTCGTGGTGATGCTTGCTTGTCCTAAAGCGATGCCCATAACCTGACCTTGCTGGTCTACGCTAATTACACTCGGATCACTAGATGTATAAGTAATCGGCGGATTCGCCATCTCATTCCCATTATCCGTAGCGGTCACATTCAAAGATAACGTTTCGTTGAATCGTACACGGGCTATCGTTCCATGGTTTATTTGTAATGCGTATGTATGAGCAATCTCGTACTTCCATTTGTCCGCAATGTTATGTTCCACATCATCATAAGCTGTATTTATGCTATCCAATGTGCAGCTTAACTGGATGATGCCATTCATCGTGCGGTCAATTCCAACTATTTTAAACGGCTGATGAGTCATATAAAATCGTTGGCTTAATGTAATACCCCTCGTACCTGTATTGTCTTGTACGGTAACCAGGATGTTGCCCTCTGGCATGGAGATGACTTTACCTGTT
>NZ_JBITPH010000112.1:0-2274 GCF_050467685.1 Paenibacillus sp. NRS-1782 | reverse complement strand
TAGAACTTTTGACTGTCCAGTTGACTACAGATACCGAGAAACTTTTTTACAGCTTATTGTATAATCGGGACTAAATGGATTATTCATATACTATTTTCCCTTTCTCAAGGTCCAAAGCAATTTAGCGAAATTTCCGAAAATGTTCCTTCCATTTCGGAAAGCATCCTCTCTAAGCGTTTAAAAGAGCTTCAAAACGATAATTTGGTTAAAAGAACTGTAAGCTTGACACGCCCCATACAAACTATTTATGAATTAACACCAAAAGGATCTGCTCTTGCTACATTCATACCCTGTTTAATAGACTGGGTTAACAATGCAGCTAAAAAAAATGACGTTCCAAGGGGGAATTACTACGATGATACAGGTCAGTGAAGCAGCATTCGAAAAAATCGTCGAAATCTTATCAAGTGCTAATGCCCGAAATTCTTTCCTTAGAGTAGGCGTTGATGAGGGGGGATGCAGTGGTCTATCCTATTCTCTTATCGTGGATGAGCAGAAAACAGAAGGTGATATCTTATTAAATAAAGGTGAATTTAGTATCTTGGTTCACACTAATAGTATTAAATATATTGAAGGTCTTCAAATTGACTATGAAGAAAGCGGTATGTTAGGCGGTTTCACCTTGAATAACCCTAATGCAAGAGCTTCATGTGGATGTGGAGCTAGTTTCAGAATGGCAAATTATCGTGGCGAAGTTAAAAAATGTGATTGAAAAAATTGGAAAGGGGAATAGATTATTTATGTCATTTGTAGTATCTGAAAAAGCTATCCATTCTTTTAACCTGATTTACATCCTCCAACTCAACAATCCCTAATTCTCTCTCCATGAACCTTTCCCAACGGTTCAAGCGGAACATGCACACATCAACATACTGCTTCACACGACCTAAAACTTCTTGATTAAGCTTGAAATCCTGAATCAATTCCTTCATTTTGGTCATAAAAAACACTCCCTTCTATCTACTAAACATTGCAGATAAAAGAGAGTAATTTTGAACATTCAATAGTTGCAGGTAAATTGGAAACTCCATAACCAGCGACACTACAATTCCTTATACATCAGCTAGTTTATTGTTTTCGACGAACTCAACCATTCGTTTTTACTGGTCTGATATACTTTAAAAACCGCTCCGGATCATGATAACAATAAATGATTCTACCAGGGGAAGTATCAAAGCAGTAACTGGTATTTGCAAAATCAAAAGTTGCCATTGCCTTCTCAACCTTTTCCTCTACACTGCGATTTTCCTGCTCATAATCAAATGGCCCATGTTCAAAAACAATATATTCGGCTTCGGGAACATCAATCATAAGCATTTGTGGTGGTACTTCACCTTTATAATCCACAGGAAGACGTATCCCATAACACTCTGTACGTGGAATACCCCAATCGCATAGTCTACCGTCAGGGTCATTAATATATGCCATAATCTGACCGCCGCCGCTGTTAACTTCGCTCCCACCATCGTCATCCAATTTGCCCTTAATACTATCAAGTAATCCACAAATTGTTTCGCAGTCCTGTCCCGGAATAAGACTTTGTTTTTGCCAAAAATCCCAATACCCATTACTCTCATAGTTTTTGATGTGCAAAAATTTGTGTGCGGGAATAGTTACAAAATATATTTTAACATCATCGGTAGATTTCATCATACCAATCTCTCCCAATCCTAAAAAGTAGCGATCAAAAGAGTTTATTTTTGTTCGAAGAACGACAGGCTTAGGCGCTTTTCGATATTCACTTGGCGCTACACCATATGTTCCTTTGAAAGCTCTGGTAAAAGCTTCATGTGATGAAAAACCATAATTAAAAGCAATATCCAAAATGCTTCTTTCACTATCTCGAACCTCTTTTAGTGCAAACGCTAATTTTCTACGCCGTAGATAATCCCTAAATTGCATACCCGCTATTTCCTTGAATTTTCTCGTTGTATAAAACTCGGAGTAACCCAACCTTCGAGAAAGAAAGTGTAGTGTCAAAGCTTCATCACTATAATTTTTAATACATTCATCAATTTCATCAATGATGATTTGAATTTGCTTCTGCCACTCGTACATTCTTCTGTTCACCTCTTTTCAACCGCTCTACATTTAGTATAGAGATATGGAGAGATTATTATTTGATTTTACTTGCTGTTATTTCATTTTTTCTTGTAAGTTTAATTTACTCACATCAAGAATAATTGGGAACATGAAGAAGGTGAAAACCAAAGTAGATTTGAAAAAACACAATGATAATGCAATAAAAAAAAGAGCTATATAGTTTGAACTAAA
>NZ_JBITPH010000111.1:0-1321 GCF_050467685.1 Paenibacillus sp. NRS-1782 | reverse complement strand
TATGTTCAGGGCTTTCTCTTTCGACTTATTCACATCGACTAAGACGCAATCAACTTCATCGTATCCGAGTGCCTTCAACACTTTAGCACGTTGATGGCCTCCTACAATGGTATAATCGCTATTACAAATAATCGGTTCACAATAACCGAATTCGAGGACACTATTCCTGATCTTTTCAAACTCTGGATCACCCGCTTTTAAATCCTTCCTTGGATTATATTCAGCATGTACCAGTTGATCTATTTTCAATTTCATCCATTTCATTTACAAAATTTGCTCCTTTATGTCTACAACTTTCTCATTGTTTCTGGCGTTTTTTATGTATGGTATGGGCATTTCTACGTTTACGAATTCGATTTCCAATCCGGCTCATTCTTCTCTCATTCAGAATTACAGTGAAGAATATGCTAAGCCAAATACAGATTTCTATAGCTAATGCTAGTAACAATATCATCATCCTGATTTCTCCTTTCCAAAATGAAAAAGGAACCCTTGCTCATAGCCAGAGTTCCCGTGTGTAATATGTACTTTTAAATTTTCACATTGTGTCACGTGACACACTCAAACTTGAAAGCTCAACTTCTCTAATTCATGTGGTTTAAAATTTTGCTGATATCAGTCTATATTTAGCAAGTTAAATTTCAACCTGAAAATCGAAAGTTTTAAAACGATATTCCTAGCCAGTTAATAATATGACTTGATTACGTGTATGAATTCTGCTGAATGTATATATAATCTATTTGTGGGATAGGGGAAACTCTCCAAATATTTTCCTTCGTTTCGCTTGAGCTGCACTTCGGACAAATATTTGCTGCCGCCGTTTCCCCTCCCACACCCAACCCCATTGCGGCTTATTAAGTTTCACTTTCGCAACTCCAATCATCCCTTTACTCTAAAATTCATGGCTGAACAAATATATTCAATTCCTTCACTTCCTCTCTACGGGCTGACAAGCCCACCATATAAACTCGTATACAAACATGTTTCCTATTCTCCGTCCGTTTGTTTCCAACTTTATGACGATCAATTCCTATCTTCACTTCAATTTCTCCAATATAATAGCGGATTTTTAAAAGTTGTTTCCATGTTTCCAGTTTTGAGCACTCCTTATCATATATACACTCCTCACCAGCACATAATATTCGATCAAATATTATTTATATATTTCTCTCAAGAGTTAAAAAAACAGGAAACATGGAAACAAACTCATGATTCTCTATGTAAATAAAGCATTTTCCCGTTTCCAATTGTACTCAAAACAGAAAACGGATAGGAAACAAATGTATCAAACAGGAAACATTTATATTTTGATACCAAACCA
>NZ_JBITPH010000110.1:0-8357 GCF_050467685.1 Paenibacillus sp. NRS-1782 | reverse complement strand
TGACGGAGCGAAAGCAATTCACGTGCTTTGACATCCAGCTTTTTGTAGGGTGTAAACGACTTGGCTTCATTGCTTGTCTGCTTGGGAATAGCCTGTACGGATGGAGCGGGTGCTAATGCAGCCGCGACCTCCTGCTTGGATTCGGTACGGATAATCTCGGCGTTTCCTCTACTTGCTGATGGCAAAACGCCGGATTCAGGGCTAAATGCCTCGGAAGCTATTACGGATGCAGAGGGCTGATGCCGGAGAACATCAAGCTGCTGTGACATCAGATGTAGCTGTTGCTCCAAAATTCGCTCTACACCCGCAGGAGCTGTAGAGATTGGGAAGCTTTGAGCCCGTGTTTGCCCAGCCGTATCTATACCATAAACGGATGCGGCAGCCGGAACGCCGGATTCATGATACAGTTGGGTTAACGGGGAAGCTGTATGAACAGCCTGATTCAGAGTGGTATCCGGACGATTTTCCACAGACTGAATCGGGGCTTCAGCAGAAGTGGAAATGCTCACCCGTTCGGCTACGTAGCTGGCTAACAGCTCCAGCGTGGTCAACGATTCGAAAAATTCGTTCATCGGAACGTCCAGTCCGAATGTATCCTTGATGCTGTGGCGAACCTGGGACAAATTAATGGAATCCAGCCCAAGCTCCAGAAAATGTGTTTGTGGCTCCAGTTCCTCCAGACTGAGCTGGGACACGTTACCGATCATTTTTGCTAATTTTTGAAGGATAGATGATTTGTGCTGATTGGTAGCCAATGCTGACACCGAATACTCGTTCCCCATAATTCCAGTCTCTCTTACTGTTGAGTTTTCATGAACGGGTGCCTTCTGTTCCTTTCGAACCTGTTCGGGCACGTTAATCCAGCATCTTTTCCGTTCGAATGGATACGTAGGCAGAGAAACCTTTTTGTAGTGGTTACCTGCATATAGGGTACTCCAATTGATCTGCGCTCCCTGCACATACTTGGCAGCCAGTTGCTCCAGTGATTGCAACGTGTCCAAGCTTCCATTGGCCGTCTCTGCGCCACCTGTGCTATCCGCTTTCCCGGTGTATACACCTTCGACGGCTCTGCCTTGTTCGTGCAACTGAAGCACCCTTGCTTTCAGCACATCCGCTCCTGCGGCAGTCACCGCAATCCGGTGATTAAGGTGGCTTCTGCCTGTGTTAGCCGTATAGCATACATCCTGCATCACGAGTTCTTCCGCCCGTCTGAACCGTTCTGCGTACCGCCCGACCAGCTCGCGCAAAGCGGATTCACTCCGCGCTGACAAGGTCAGCAGCAGCGGTGATGATCCATTGTTGCTGGCCCTGTAGGATTTATCCGATTCCGTCTTTGATATATATTCCTCCAGCACCACATGGCAGTTTGTTCCACTGAATCCAAAGGAACTCAGCCCGCTTCTTCTCGGGAAGCCGTTCGTCTTCCATTCCCTCAGCTTCGTATTGGCATATACCGGAGATTCCTCGAAATGGATCTTCTGGTTTGGCGTGCGAAAATGAACGAGCGGCGCAATTTTTTGATGCTTCATGGACAGTACGGATTTGATCAAGCCCGCGATCCCGGCGGCTTCGTATAAGTGTCCGATATTCGTCTTGACTGTGCTGATCGCCACGAACTGTTTGCGCTGTGTATGCTTGCGGAAAGCCTTGGTAATGCCGTCAATCTCGACCGGATCGCCCAGCTTGGTTCCGGTTCCATGCACTTCGATATAGCTAACTGTTTCTGGATCAATCTGTGCATCGTGCCACGCCTGCAAAATTACTTCCGCCTGAGCGAGCGCATTCGGCGCGGAAATACCAATCGTACTGCCATCCTGATTGATGGCACTTCCCTTGATCACAGCCAAAATGTTGTCACCGTCTTGCTCCGCTTTACGCAGCGGCTTCAGGAAAACCGCTCCAGCGCCTTCGCCCCAGCCTGTTCCATCCGACTGATCGTCGAAGGCGCGTGCCCGATCATCGGAGGATTCCATGCCTATACCCGCTTTCAGCGGAAGCAAAATCGTCTTCACTCCACCTGCCAGTGCCATATCGCAGTCTCCATTGAGGATGGACTTGCATGCCAGATGTACTGCAACGAGTGAGGAAGAGCATGCTGTATCAATCGTTAACGCCGGGCCTTTTAGATCGAGCAAATACGCAATTCGGCTGGAAATAATGGACGATAAATTACCAATGGCAAAGTTCGGCAGCGCACCCGGTTCCACCTCGGACAGCAGGCGCTCGTATTCGAAGCTGGTTTTGGAGAAGCCAACATACACACCAACCTTTTGGCCTGCCAGCTGCGTGCCACCATACCCCGCATCCTCAATCGTGCTCCAGGCGGTTTGTAGAAATAGCCGTTGATTTGGGTCCATTAGCGAGGCTTCCCGTGGAGTCAGCTTAAAGAAGGAGTAATCGAACTTGTCTATTTCGTCCAAATAGCCACCTTCTGCGATTTGCATATTCCGTCCTTCTGTATTCAGACGGGAAATGAAAGCTTCGGCATCTTTTCTTCTTTCATCGCTGTACGGACCGATATTGTCTGCCCCTGATGACACATTCGCCCAAAACTGCTCCAGTGTATCCGCTTGAGGAAACTTGCCGGACATGCCAATGATGGCGATATCCCGGTCATTCGCTGCCTCCTTGGCCTCGGGCTGTGTTGTTGCAGTCGCGTCACTGCTTAGGCTTTGACTGGAGATATACGAAGCCAGCTTGGCGATGGTCGGATAGGAAAAGAAGTCCGTCACCTCAATATGAATCCCTAATTGGTCCTCCAACTGGTCCACAATTTGAACGAGCTGCAAGGAAGTCACTCCGATATCAAAGTAGCTGTCATCTGTTCCAATCGACTTTACATTTAAAATATCCTGGCAGATTCCAATCAGCTTTTGTTTTATTTGTCCTTGAGGCAGGACTACACGCTCAGTTGCCTGAGCGATTTGAGTAGCCTCGGCCAGTGATGTCAATATTCCATCAAATTCACCCTGCTCATAATTCTGGGCTAATTTGAAGCGCTGAACCTTCCCGCTGGTTGTTTTAGGGATACGTCGAATCGGAACTACATCCTGAATATTCCAGCCTCCCCGGTAGTTCAGATGGCTTTTCAGCTTTTGAACTAGCGGCACAAAATGCTCTATCTTTTTCGTGTGCATCACAAAAACAACAATACGATCCTGCCTAGTTTGCGCATCATGGACACCACACACCGCTACTTTTCCGAGATCCACGCCATCCAACTCCTCGGCAGTTCTCTCGATGTCATGCGGATAAACGTTCTGGCCGTTCACGAAAATGATATCCTTGGCTCTACCAGTAATAACCAGGCGGCCATTTCTCATAAACCCTAAATCTCCGGTGATGAGCCAGCCATCCTCTGTTTTGACCTTCGCGGTAGCCTCTGGGTTGTTGTAATATCCAGCAGTCACATTTTTGCCCCGGATTTGCGTGTGTCCAATCACACCATCTTCCAGCACTCGATTTTGTCCATCGCAAATGCGGACAGAGGTGCTGGCCATCGGATACCCCAAATCCACAAAAGTAAGACACCGCTTGTCGGATTTGTCTACTTCTTCTATGGGTTCACCTACGTGTAACTGCTGCCGATTCAAATAAAGCGGAATAAAATTATCTTTGTCCAGAGGGGGAGTGGAAACTCCCACGCTCGCCTCTGCCAGTCCATAGACAGGAAACATCACATTTTTATTCAAGCCGTGAACACTCATCGCATCCATAAACACATGGCAAAGCTCTACAGATATCGGCTCAGCCCCATTTAAAATCATACGTACGCTTGACAAATCCCAGTTATCCGCTGTTTCAGGTTTGTACTGATCGAGAAAAAATTTATATCCAAAATTGGGAGAGCATATTTGGGTCACCTTATGCTCCGATACTTTTTTTAGCCATAAAGACGGGCGTCGGATAAAAAGTGCCGTTGGCATAATCAGCTGCTTGGCATTAGCGACCACACAGGTTAAATGAAAGGCGATCAATCCCAGATCATGCGTAAGCGGCATCCAACCCAAATAAGCATCCTTGGAGCTCATGCCCGTTTGATTTGCGACATCCCGAATATTGTAAACCAGATTTTCATGTGTCAGCATGACCCCTTTAGGATCACCTGTAGAGCCTGAGGAAAATTGGATAAAAGCCAAATCCTCCGGTTTGGATGCATGAACTACACCTTTATTCAGACCGGAATAGTCTAATGCATGGCTTGAAAAAGTTGCTTTTTTAACAGGCTCAAAGGAATCCAGCAGTTCGTGCTGATGCGCGTACTTTTCCAGTTGTTCCAAAACCTTGTCATCCGCAACCATATAAGGGCGGGAGAGCGTATTCCAGATTTTAAACAGTTTCATTTTATGTTCATCATTATTCCCGATGCTTACAGGAACAGGAACGATTCCACCGAGCAGGCAGCCCCAAAATACATTTACAAAGGTATGATTGTCGTCGATCTGCATGATCAGCTCATCGCCAGATTGTATCCCTTTTTCCTGTAATGCATGAAGCACCTGCGATGCTTGCTCCAGAAGTTTACTGTAGGACACATATTCCTCTTGCTTATCACCGGAAATAAAGGTGATCCCGTTCTCATCCCGGCTTGCACGGTCTTGAATGATTTCAATTAAAGTTTGAAACTGCTCCATCCTGATCCCTCCTTAATTGCTCTAGCATTACTTTCTGCTCTCCTTCGGAGACCCGTTTGGTTTGCAACACCCGGCGAATACACCCCAGTATTTCCTGTCTTTGCTCAGAAGCAGGTGGTGGACTGCTGTCTGATTCTGAGTTTCGCAGTAATTCTTCCAGTTTCCGAACAGGTAAAATAACACCTTTTCGATACTCATCTTCATTCCAATTGGCATTGGGGGTAGACACCGCCAGCGACAGGGAACGGGCAATCCAATCACGGATCGAGAAACGGCGTTCCAGTTCAACTCGATCCAGGTCTCTGTCTAGGGAAAGCACTTCAATAGTGGTGTTTATTTCTTTCGCCAAATTTTTCAGCACTGTCCGTGGGCCTAGCTCAATGCCTTGCTCCACGCCATGATTCGCCATATACTGCATGGTTTGTATCCATCGAACCGGGTGAGTCATTTGCAAAATCAATCCTTGACGGATGCTGTCTACATCGGAGTATGGCTGAGCGGTCACATTCGAGATCACGGACCACTGCGCTTCATGGAAAGTGTATTTTTGCAGCTCAATGGTCAGCCTGTCCGCAGCATGCTGCATAAGCGGACTATGAAAAGGACCGCTAACCTGCAAGCGAGTAATTTGGGCCCCCCGCTGTTCTAACTTGCCAGCTACCACAGCTACCGACGTATGATGACCAGAGACGACATACTGATTGGGCGAATTGTAACAGGCAATGACAGCAGGCTGATCGACTGTGGAGTGCAGACGACAGAATTCTTCCACGAAGTTCAATTCAGCTCCGCGAATGGCAATCATGCTGCCCAGACCGGCCTCTGCGGCTGCTTCCATGAAGCGCCCCCGCTCTTGTACCAGTCGTAAAGCGTCGCCAAAGGACAGAACACTGCTACTTACCAGAGCTGAATATTCACCCAGGCTATGACCTGCTGAAAATTCCGGAATAATCCCAATTTCGTGCATATAACGTCGGAATGCAATGACGCTGATCGTAAGAAGTGCCGGCTGAGTATAGAATGTCCTGGATAATTGGGTGATCGGACCTACCATGCATAGAGCTTTCAGATCATATCCCAAAATATCAGCAGCCTCTTCAAACAAGCGATCCGCTTCTGTAAAATCGCTATGCCATGCGGCTCCCATTTCTACATACTGAGATCCTTGTCCTGGAAAAACCAAAGCCATGCGATTCATACCAAACCCCTTTCCTCTCCACAAAGATGTGGCAAAACAAAAATGTTTTTACGATTCGGGTGTTAATGTACATATGCATGGAGATACCGAGATGTAAAGATAGATGCAGCAAAAAGCAACAAAACGGATTGCCAAAAAACAGTAATCGACATTGTAAAAGTGAATTGGTTATGGAGTTCCATTCGTGCTGTAATTGAGATCAAAAGTCAGGTGTGTGAATAGACTTGGAAGTGTAAAAAACCTTGGAGTATGCTGAAATTTCAGGCCATAAACTATGCCCTTTTGGTGGACGAATCCAAATGCTGATGCGGGTCACTCAAAACAATTCCTCCTCGAATCTTCGGACCCCTACAAAATTTGAAATACATTAATCCGATTAAGTTTATGGGATTTAATTGATATAAAAGTCGCGTTACTCATTTTACTTGTCTCTGTCAATTTGCTTGTATTTTAAAAAAACCCTCCCTTGGTCGTCATGGGCCCGAAAGCAACCGTTACATCAGCTACTTTCATGAGAGAGGGGAATTGATAAGGTTTTATTTTAGTTAAAAAGTATATCTTCAGTTCTTTACTGCGGTATGATCAGATCCGAAAGAACCTTTTCATTTGCAGCTTGAAAGAGTCGGTAAATTTCCTCGCAATCTTCCTCATACGGAAGGGACAGAGAGATTTTTAGAACACTTGCCGTATATGCAGACTCGAAGAAAATGGCTTTGCTTCCATTAGCATCTTTTTTCGGCCTATTCAAAGTACTGAGCAACTTCGAGTCTTCCTGCATTTTACCCAAGTAGTTAAACACAATAGGTAATTGTTCAAAATTCTTTTTTAGAATGCTGCTTGATTGCGGGTAAACTGATTTCATTTCTTCGTTAAAAATCAAATTAAAGAAATTCAAATGGTGATTTGCAGCAACATCCAAGGGTTTTTGAATAACGTTTTCATAGGATATCTCCTCTTCCTTCTGGAGCAAAACAGGAATATGGTCAATATATTCTCCCAGTGACCCAAAGTAGTTTCGATCCCCATACTGTCGTCCATACTGCGTTAACCATAATGGAACTTCTGTCTGTTCAAAGTAACTGCTAAAGAACTGAAATCCCATTTGCAACGAAATATTCGATAGGTTTGTAGCACCGTCCTGTTTTGGAATATCATGCAGCTTCAGTTCCCAAATAAATGAGGTGGATTCTGCATAGTTACACTCCCGGGTTCTTGCATGGATTCGACTATTGTTGTTGTCAAACGCTTGGAGCTTAAATTGCTCCACAATCTGCGGATCGCTGAGTCCTTGCGGACCTTGGCGGATATGATCGACATAATCGTGATAATGGAATGTTTTAACTGTCTGACTCTGCTGTGTATGATCGTATTCCTCCAGAAGCTGATTATGCAGAACGACACTGCTCGTAGCATCAAAAATGATGTGTGAGCATGGCAGCAGCAGCAAATATTCCCGCAAATTCAAGCGAACCAGCACCATCCGGTATTGCAGAGCTTGTTTCTGCTCATATGGTTCAAAATAAAGATTCGACATGATGGATGGAAGAAGCTGCTGTTGTGTCTGCACCGGATAGACTGAAAGATCCACACAAGGCAATGAAATATGTTCCGGTGTTGGCCGTACTTCCCATTCCCAGATTCCATTCGATTGTGCAAGCACACTTCTCAGTAATTCATGGCGATGAATTAACTGCCGAACCGCTGTGGACAGACGTTCCACATCCACGTATTGGTCCAGCCGCACCACAGTACCCGAGGGAGCAGCGTGCATCAAATGGTAATGCTGAGCAGGTGCCAGCGGGAAACGATGGATAGCCTCTGAGCTGAGTAGATGCTCATCCCAGCGAGCATTCATTTCAGCGATTTTTAAAATCCATTCTTCAGACTCAGACTGACATTGATGATTGTTTGCCTGTTCCTCGTCTGTTTGCTCCAGCTCTGTGTACCCTGTTCTAACCCGTTGGCTGGCGTCTTCCTCACCCATCGGAACGATATAATGAGGGTGCAGCTCGGAATGAATATGAGACGAAATTCCCGTGGTTATTTCATCCACCTGATCTGACCGGAACGGATATACATGTAAAAATAAATAGTCGCGCTCATCGTTGGGTACGAATTGAAGCATAGCCTGTACTATAAAGGTTTCGCTAATCCATTGTTCAGCTGCCGTTACATCTGTAAGCCATGAAGTATCTTGCTTGGTGACAACTTTATCAAGGGATAACCGGTCAGACAAGCTTCGAATGGTTTGATGTTGCAACACTTGATGTACGCCTAATGGAATTCCTGATTCCTGTGCTTTGGAGACGAGCTGAATGGCCTTTAAAGAATGACCTCCAAGTTCAAAGAAGTTCTCGTCGATACTTACCTTTTCTACCCCAAGCACCGTCTGCCAAAGATTCGCCAATTGTTGCTCCATTTCATTTCTTGGAGCAAAGTAGGCTATATCCAAGCTACTTGCCCATTCCGGCAATGGCAGTGGCAGGGCCTTACGGTCGATTTTGCCATTCGGTGTCAGTGGCATG
>NZ_JBITPH010000109.1:0-580 GCF_050467685.1 Paenibacillus sp. NRS-1782 | reverse complement strand
CCAGTTTTCAAGGTGCAATACAGTTTCAACGAAACTGTATCCTGTGTGATTATCGCTCCAACTCCGAAGAGTTTACGATCATCACGCAGTTTTTTTTGATGAAGTTGTAATTGGTGGAGCCAAGCGGGATCGAACCGCTGACCTCCTGCTTGCAAGGCAGGCGCTCTCCCAGCTGAGCTATGGCCCCAAAGGGTAATATAAAGTTATATGGTGGGCCCTAGTGGACTCGAACCACCGACCTCACCCTTATCAGGGGTGCGCTCTAACCAGCTGAGCTAAGGGCCCATAATAAACCACCAAAGAAATTCTTCTTTAGTGGTTGCGCTTGGCGACGTCCTACTCTCCCAGGACCCTGCGGTCCAAGTACCATCGGCGCTGGAGGGCTTAACGGTCGTGTTCGGGATGGGTACGTGTGGAACCCCTCCGCTATCGCCACCAAACGTTTGAGAGTTTGAGCTCTCAAAACTGAGCAACGAGTGAGTCGCTTTGGATATCCATTTCATTCACACAGATGTGATGAACCGAATTGAATATCCGTTCGCAGGTACATTGTACCTACTAATTTGAATGTTTCCGTTGC
>NZ_JBITPH010000108.1:0-1451 GCF_050467685.1 Paenibacillus sp. NRS-1782 | reverse complement strand
GCTTCGTCGCTATATTTGATGGGTGAGGTCTAAACCATAGAGAAGTAGAGCAGACTGTTCCTAAGAAGACTAATAGGGGCGGGAAGAACAATGAAGATATTTAGTAGCCGAGAAGATCATGTAATTGCAGAGTTATTTAAAATGGCGTTGCAGGTGGAAAAACCATGGGAACTGAGAGAAATTAAGTTCGACGAACAGGAACAAGCCTGGCACCTATTTATGGACTTTGAACGTGGAGCCGAATTCGTCTGTCCGTTGTGTGGAGGAATGTGCAAAGCCTACGATGCGGAGAACAAGGAGTGGCGACACCTGGATTTTTGGGAATGGAAAACCTTTATGCACGTCAGGGTGCCGAGGGTCGAATGCAAGGTGTGTAACAAAGTGACGCAAGTTCCGGTCAAATGGTCCCGACCCGGGGCGCATTTCACCTATTCCTTTGAAGCATACGCCATGCGATTAATGGCGGAAATGCCAGTCAACGCGGCAGCTCGTGAGCTTCGGGAACATGACACCCGGATGTGGCGCATCTTTCACCATTACGTGAATCAAGCAATGGAGCAAGTGGATCTGACGGAAGTGAAACGGATCGCCATTGATGAAACGTCATCCCGACGCGGCCACCGCTACATCACGTTATTTGTAGATGTTGACCGTAAAATCGTCCTCTTCGCCACCGTGGGGAAGGGAAAAGATACCTTAGAGCGCTTCCGGGCGCATCTGAGAAACAAAGGGGTGGATGCCCAGCAGATCCAGGAAGTATGCTGCGACATGTCTCCCGCTTTTATTCGAGGAGTCGAGGACTATTTCCCAGATGCAGAGATCACCTTTGATAAGTTTCATGTGATGAAGCTGGTCGGTGAGGCGGTAGATGAAGTCCGCATCGAGGAGCAGAAACAAAACCCCGAACTGAAACGGACGAAGTATATCTGGCTGAAGAACGAGTCGAATCTCAAAGCCGAACAAAAGGAAGCGCTGGAACAGCTGAAGGACAGTAACTTGCAAACCGGAAGAGCCTACCGGTTGAGACTGGCGTTGCAGGATTTATGGAGCGTTCGGCATGTTTTCGCCGATATGTACTTGAAGGAATGGCTCAGCTGGGCGACTCGTTCCCAGCTGGCTCCGATGATACGTGTAGCCCAAACGATAAAGCAACATGAGGAAGGCATCCTACGCTGGTTCCATAGCCAAATGACGAACGGATTGTTGGAGGGCATCAATGGTCTGGTCCAAGCAGCCAAGCGTCGAGCGAGAGGCTACCGTAACGTAGGTAATCTGATTGCCATGGTCTATATGACAGCGAATAAAAACCACCTTCCTGCGCTTTCAGCACGTAGGTCCTAAGCTCATCTTTCCCCTTCCCCTTTATACCCTTTACTTAGGTAATCTCTCGAATCTATCCTAACTATGAACCTATTTTATCCGGTGTTACCCATCCAGTAGAGCGAAGAGCC
>NZ_JBITPH010000107.1:0-1369 GCF_050467685.1 Paenibacillus sp. NRS-1782 | reverse complement strand
TTCCAATGCTCCACGCTGCCCAATAAATAAATATTCTGATTCAACTTGTGGCCTGACTTCGAGATACCGAGTAACGGCTTTTCGCACATCCTTATTCAATGGTATGGTACGAAAGGAGTTTCCCTTACCAAGTACCTTCAATAATCCTTTGCGTTCACTTATTTCAAGATCCTTCAATTTGATACCAACCAATTCGCTTACTCGTATGCCAGTCCCAATCAATAATTCGATCATGCAGATATGCATTCGATTGCCCATACGGTGAATTTCATTTCGTAGTTTCCACAATTCCTTTTCCTCTAACCCTTTGTATTGCCGAACAACCTTGTTCCTGACTGCTTCGATATGCATTTCTTCCTTTATATAGCCTTGTTGATGCATCCACTTTGCAAACACGTTGATACTGGCAATCTTGCGGTTGATGGTGAGTATCGCTTGATTGGTACTTTGCAGAACCTTCTTGTATTCTACCCCATCCAGTTCAATCCATTGATCCAGTCCATATTCCGTTTTCCTTTGATACCAGGCTATAAACTGTAATACATCCCTTATATAGCAGGAAACTGTGTTCTCGCTTCGATCCTTGCTCCGTAAATGTGCTTCAAACCCTTGAATATACTCCATATTCTCCCCCACCTTTCGCTTGTGTGTCACATCATACCGTTAATGTGGGGGAAAGTCCACCGTTTGCATAACCTATCTTATGCACTGATTCTGGCTACTTTACAGGCTCATTCAGGGCTGAAACTGGCGTTTATCTATACACATATTGACGACATAACGTTATGGCTGTGAATCTTCTGACTCCACGTATCCTTCCTCAATCTCGACCGATTCCTCAATAGCTTCATATTCAGCATCCACTACATCCGCTTCAATCATATCCAGAAATAGCTGCTTACGTTCCTGTTCCAGTGCTTTCGTATTCACCACCAGCTCACGGCGATCATTCCACTCATTGGGTGCGCGGTTCTTTAAGTAGAAGATCATCGCTGTCGGATTGGGAGGCTGATATCGTTTTACCTTCTCGATACGCGTCTTCTTTTTTCCATTTTTGTCCTCTTCGACTATTGTACGAATTTCCTCATATTCATACCCCGTAGCAGCTTTCAAAAGTGAATTTTCCACGTGTGAAATAGGGACAGATCTGCTCCATTTGACTAGTTCAGCCAGCATCGGATGTTTATCTATGTACTCATACCAAGTCGTTTTACCTATATCGAGTTTCTTGATAATGTCCTCTGCATTCACGCCTTCTTCGAACCATTGCTGAATCTCCGCTAACCGAGGATATACATGAGTTTCCCATTTGGTTGGACGTTCCAATGCTTCAGCAAATTTCGGATGCTTCCTTCTATAATCGCCTAAT
>NZ_JBITPH010000106.1:0-1492 GCF_050467685.1 Paenibacillus sp. NRS-1782 | reverse complement strand
TGAGTACATAGATAAACATCCGATGCTGGCTGAACTAGTCAAATGGAGCAGATCTGTCCCTATTTCACACGTGGAAAATTCACTTTTGAAAGCTGCTACGGGGTATGAATATGAGGAAATTCGTACAATAGTCGAAGAGGACAAAAATGGAAAAAAGAAGACGCGTATCGAGAAGGTAAAACGATATCAGCCTCCCAATCCAACAGCGATGATCTTCTACTTAAAGAATCGCGCGCCCAACGAGTGGAATGATCGACGTGAGCTGGTGGTGAATACGAAGGCACTAGAACAGGAACGGAAGCAGCTATTTTTGGATATGATTGAAGCGGATGTAGTGGATGCCGAATATGAAGCTATTGAGGAATCGGTCGAGACAGAGGAAGGATACATAGAGCCAGAAGATTCACAGCTATAACGTTATGCCGTCAGTATTTGTATAGATAAACGCCAGTTTCAGCCCTGAATGAGCCTGTAAAGTAGCCAGAATCAGTGCATAAGATAGGTTATGCAAACGGTGGACTTTGCCCCACATCAACGGTATGATGTGACACATAAGCGAAAGGTGGGGCGAATATGGAGTATATTCAAGGGTTTGAAGCACATTTACGGAGCAAGGATCGGAGCGAGAACACTATTTCCTGTTACATTAGGGACGTGTTACAGTTCATAGCTTGGTATCGGGGTAAGACGGAATATGGACTGGAGAAGTGGATTGAATTGGATGGTGTAGAGTACAAGAAGGTTCTGCAAAGCACTAACCAGGCAATACTGACCATCAACCGTAAGGTCGCCAGTATCAACGTGTTTGCAAAGTGGATGCATCAACAAGGGTATATTAAGGAAGAAATACATATCGAAGCGGTTAGGAACAAGGTTGTTCGGCAGTATAAGGGTCTTGAGGAAAAGGATTTGTGGAAGCTGCGGAATGAAATTCACCGTATGGGAAATCGGCTGCACATTTGTATGATCGAATTATTGATTGGGACTGGCATACGAGTAAGCGAATTGGTTGGCATCCAGTTGAAGGATATTGAGATAAGTGAACGCAAAGGTTTATTGAGGATACTTGGCAAAGGAAATGCCTATCGAACCATACCGATGAATAAGGATGTGCGAAAAGCCATTACTCGATATCTTGAAGCCAGACCACAAGTGGAATCAGAATATCTATGTATGGGGCAGCGAGGGCCTTTGGAGCGAAATGCGATTAATCTGATTTTGAACAAATACGGAAATCGGGTCAATGTGAAGGTCACACCCCATATGCTCAGACATACCCTTGGCTATAAGCTGGTGAAAACGACTCCATTGACGACTATCCAGCAAATCCTTGGACATGATCACGTAGCGACAACCAATATCTATACGCTGACGACACAGCAGGATATGGCTGAAGCTTTGGCAAATATCGAGTGGTAAGCAGCCACTCTTTTTGTCGTGGATGGGAGGGGGGCTTCTATGTAGAGAAACGGAGCCGCCAGCAAAGGGTGCA
>NZ_JBITPH010000105.1:0-1197 GCF_050467685.1 Paenibacillus sp. NRS-1782 | reverse complement strand
TGAGTACATAGATAAACATCCCATGCTGGCTGAACTAGTCAAATGGAGCAGATCTGTCCCTATTTCACACGTGGAAAATTCACTTTTAAAAGCAGCTACAGGATATGAATATGAGGAAATAAAAACGATTATTGAAGAGGACAAAAATGGAAAAAAGAAGACGCGTATCGAGAAAGTGAAACGGTATCAGCCTCCCAATCCAACAGCGATGATCTTCTACTTAAAGAACCGCGCACCCAATGAGTGGAATGATCGGCGTGAGCTGTTGGTGAATACGAAGGCACTGGAACAGGAACGGAAGCAGCTATTTCTGGATATGATCGAAGCCGATGTGGTGGATGCTGATTATGAAGCTATTGAGGAATCGGTCGAGATGGAGGAAGGATATGTGGAGACGGATCACTCGCAGCCATAACGTTATGCCGTCAGTATTTGTATAGATAAACGCCAGTTTCAGCCCGGAATTAGCCCCAAAAGTAGCCAGAATCAGTGCATAAGATAAGTTATGCAATGAGTGGACTTTCCCCCACATCAACGGTATGATGTGACACACAAGCGAAGGGTGGGGCGAATATGGAGTATATACAAGGGTTTGAAGCACATTTACGGAGCAAGGATCGAAGTGAGAACACAATTTCCTGTTACATTCGGGACGTGCTACAGTTCACAGCTTGGTATCGGGGCAAGACGGAATATGGACTGGACAAGTGGATTGAATTGGATGGCGTAGAGTACAAGAAGGTTCTGCAAAGCACCAACCAAGCGATACTCACCATCAACCGCAAGATTGCCAGTATCAACGTATTTTCACAATGGATGCATCAACAAGGCTATATAAAGGAAGAAATACATATCGAAGCGGTCAGAAACAAGGTAGTTCGGCAATATAAGGGGTTAGCAGAAAAGGATTTGTGGAAGCTGCGGAATGAAATTCACCGGATGGGCAATCGGATGCATATCTGTATGATCGAATTACTGATGGGAACGGGGATAAGGGTAAGCGAATTGGTCGGCATCCAGCTGAAGGATATGGAGATTAGTGAACGTAAAGGGATGCTGAAGGTACTCGGTAAGGGAAACTCCTTCCGCACTATTCCATTAAATAAGGAAGTGCGAAAAGCCATTACCCGATATCTTGAAGTCAGGCCACAAGTGGAATCAGAGTATCTATGTATGGGGCAGCGTGGAGCATTGGAA
>NZ_JBITPH010000104.1:0-3091 GCF_050467685.1 Paenibacillus sp. NRS-1782 | reverse complement strand
AAAGAGAAAGCCCTGAACATAGCGCTTAACAAAATTACAGGGGAATGGGACTTTGAAGCATTGGCTGGATTATTAGATGAGTTGAAAGAAGCAGATTATAATATTGAGCTAACTGGCTTTGATTGGTCTGAAGCGGAGAAGCTGCTGGATACATTACATGAAGAATTAGTGGATGAGGAAGATGATTTTAATCTGGAAGAAGCATTACCTGAACATCCGATCACTCGTAAAGGTGACATTTGGCTACTTGGTAAGCATAGGCTCATGTGCGGAGACTCGACTAATCCGCAGGATATCGTTTCAATGTTGATGGATGGTAAGAAGGCTCAGCTTATTGTGACCGATCCACCTTATAATGTGGACTATACGGGTAAGACGAAGGATGCATTGAAAATTGAAAACGACAAAATGGATGACGACCAATTTTATAATTTCCTATTGGCTGCCTATACAATGTTTGAAGTAGCTGATGATGGAGCAAGTATTTATGTGTTCCACGCAGATAGTGAAGGCTTGAATTTTAGAAAGGCATTTATCGAAGCTGGTTTCAAACTATCCCAATGCTGTATCTGGGCAAAGCAAGCAATGGTAATGGGCAGAAGTGATTATCACTGGATGCACGAACCCGTATTATATGGCTGGAAGCCGACAGGTGGACACTATTGGAACAGTGATCGTAAGCAAACGACATTATGGCAATTTGATCGTCCTTTCCGCAATGAGTATCATCCCACGATGAAGCCGATTCCCTTGATTAGCTACCCAATTAAAAATTCCAGTAAGCTTGGTGATATTGTGTTTGATCCATTTGGCGGTTCAGGCTCAACATTGATTGCTTGCGAAGATACTGACCGAATTTGCTATACCAGTGAGCTTGACTCTAAATATGTAGATGTGATTGTGAAGAGATATATTGCCCACGTTGGTAGCGATAGCGGTGTATATTTGATTCGGGATGGTAAGCAGTATGACTATGAAGAAGTAGTTGCTGAGTCGGCAAGGTCAGAGGTATCATGTGCTGACTAAACCGAAAGGGTGATTCAATTGGGGAAGGCAAAAGTGAATATGATGATTCGTTTCCTAAAGGGTATGCAAGCCGAAAAGGTAAATGTGCTGGGAGCTGAGGAAGCTATGGAGGACAATGAGCTGATTCAGAAGGTGATTGAGGATATCGAGTTGTTTTACGAGGCTGAGTTGGAAGGGTAAGCTGATACATATGGGGAATGGTCGATAGTTGGCTGTTCCCTTTTTTCGTGCTGGAGGTGAGCAGAATGAGCAAGAACAATGACAAGCCAAAAAGGAGTAAACCTAAAATACTGACCAAATATGATCAATTTGTTGTGCCAAGGCTCAGGGATATTCCTGTTTGGGTACGTGAGGGGGCAACAGATGAGGAGATTGCTAAGCGATTAAATATTCATATCTGGACGTTAGGTGACTATCGCAGGAAGCATCCCAAATTTGCGGAAGCATTGGAACGTCCAACCAAGTGGGAAACCCATGTATATCCTAGACTAGCGGAGATTCAACAGTGGTTCGAAGAAGGCGTGAATGCAGAGGACATTATCAAGAAACTCGACATTGGTAAAACGACTTGGTACGAGTATATTGATAAACATCCGATGCTGGCTGAACTAGTCAAATGGAGCAGATCTGTCCCTATATCGCACGTGGAAAATTCACTTTTGAAAGCTGCTACAGGGTATGAATATGAGGAAATAAAAACGATTATTGAAGAGGACAAAAATGGAAAAAAGAAGACGCGTATCGAGAAAGTGAAACGATATCAACCTCCCAATCCGACAGCGATGATCTTCTACTTAAAGAACCGCGCACCCAACGAGTGGAATGATCGGCGTGAGCTGGTGGTGAATACGAAGGCGCTGGAACAGGAACGGAAGCAGCTATTTTTGGATATGATTGAAGCGGATGTAGTGGATGCCGAATATGAAGTTATTGAGGAATCGGTCGAGATTGAGGAAGGATATATGGAGTCAGAAGATTCACAGCTATAACGTTATGCCGTCAGTATTTGTATAGATAAACGCCAGTTTTAGCCCTGAATTAGCCCCAAAAGTAGCCAGAATCAGTGCATAAGATAGGTTATGCAATCACTGGACTTTGCCCCATATCAACGGTATGATGTGACACACAAGCGAAGGTGGGGGCGAATATGGAGTATATTCAAGGGTTTGAAGCACATTTACGGAGCAAGGATCGGAGCGAGAACACAGTTTCCTGTTACATTCGGGACGTATTGCAGTTCATAGCTTGGTATCGGGGCAAGACGGAATATGGACTGGAGAAGTGGATTGAATTGGATGGTGTAGAGTACAAGAAGGTTCTGCAAAGCACTAACCAAGCTATACTGACCATCAACCGCAAGATTGCCAGTATCAATGTATTCGCACAGTGGATGCATCAACAAGGCTATATTAAGGAAGAAATACATATCCAAGCGGTCAGGAACAAGGTTGTTCGGCAGTATAAGGGTCTTGAGGAAAAGGATTTGTGGAAGCTGCGGAATGAAATTCACCGGATGGGCAATCGAATGCATATTTGTATGATCGAATTATTGATTGGGACTGGCATACGAGTAAGCGAATTGGTTGGCATCAAGCTGAAGGATATTGAGATAAGTGAACGCAAAGGTTTATTGAGGATACTTGGCAAAGGAAATGCCTATCGAACCATACCGATCAATAAGGATGTGCGAAAAGCCATTACCCGATATCTTGAAATCAGGCCACAAGTGGAATCAGAATATCTATGTATGGGGCAGCGAGGGCCTTTGGAGCGAAATGCGATTAACCTGATCCTGAACAAATATGGAGATCGGGTCAATGTAAAGGTGACGCCACATATGCTCAGACATACGCTTGGCTATAAGCTGGTGAAAACAACTCCTTTGACGACCATCCAGCAAATCCTTGGACATGATCACGTAGCAACAACCAATATCTATACGCTGACGACACAGCAGGATATGGAACTAGCCTTGGCAAATATCGAGTGGTAAGCAGCCACTCTTTTTGTCGTGGATGGAGGGGGTCTTCTATATGTAGAAACAGAGCCGCCAGCAAAGGGTGCA
>NZ_JBITPH010000103.1:0-6252 GCF_050467685.1 Paenibacillus sp. NRS-1782 | reverse complement strand
TAAAAACTTTTCACTGTCCAGTAGTCAACATATTATTGATATACCCTCCTTCTCATGATCAGCTTAGATAGACAGGAGACTGATCCCTTTTGTTCTAACTTACGTAGCCGTTCCATGTCTTAAAGGACAAGGAACGGTTCCGTCAATACTCGCTTTTAAAGTGGTAAACATTGTGGATTCCTCATCTGTTTATTAGTTCAGTTTGTGGTGTAATCCGAGTGCTAGCGAATAAACTCATTACGATTAACAAGAGATGAAAACCCATCGTTACAATTAATCCTGATTGCAGTGACATCCCAGCAGATTGACAAACAACAAGGATGGAACCGCCTATTCCGATAACCACGCCCGGTGTAAAAGAATCCGCAAATTGCAAATTTGCCGAAGTTTTTCCAACACCTTCTTCCCCTGTTTGGGAAAATGCCACAACGCCGCTAATAGGATGTGCCAAGCCGATTCCGATTCCAGCTATGATTTGTCCAATAACCGCAACGGCAACAGTTACAACAGGTACCCAAAATACGAAGGCAATCCCAAATGCAAGCAGTAGCACACCCAGTATAATTCTTGTATGACGTCCACGACCTTGGTCTGCCGAATCCCAACGTCCTTGCAGATAAGCAATGACGCACCAACTCAGTGCAGCACTCGCTACAATTAATCCGGCCTGAGAAGGAGTAATACCTTTCACATCTATTAAAGCCAATACCAAGAAATTCTGTGTGCTGGTATAGGCAGCGAAGAACAGCCCACGTGTTGCTAGAATAGCTGGCATGCCTTTTCGGAAAGCAAGAGTTCCCTTGGGTAGCAGTTTGCGCAGCGGATATACCATTAGCACTAAGCCGATAATGACTAAAACAAACCCTGTAATTATCGGCAGCATGCTAAGACCAATTAAGAAAATCCCCGTACCTATCGTTAATAGTAACGCCAACCATGTAGCTGTAGCTCCGTTGTCCCCTTGTGTTCTCTCTGTTTTTAATTTCCTAAAAGCAGGTATACTTAGCAATGCTGAAACAACCAGAATCGGTAATATTCCCCAGAAAACAAACCGCCAGGACCACTGATCTGCGATAAGACCGGCAACGTATGGACCAAGCATGGACGGAAGAACGTAGGCAGTACCGAATGCTCCGAGTATTTTGGCACGTAATTCATCGGGATAACTTAAGGATATTGCAGTGTACACGCAAGTCATCATAGCGCCGGCACCTAAACCCTGCATGGCTCGTGACCCTATCATGGTATACATATCGCCTGCTGTTGCGGCAGCGATCAGCCCGACGATAAACAAAAGAAGTGCGAAAGTGAACGGTGCTGCAGGTCCTCTTCTATCAATGATCCGACCAACGACCAGGGTCCCGATAATCTGCGCAAGCAGATATGTGCTGAATATCCAGCCAAATAGGTCAAGGCCGTTCAAGTCGCCAGCAATGGAAGGGGCAATTGTGGTTACCGATAAGCCCTCGAATCCAACTGCCATCACCGACAGGATAATTCCTATGGACAGTGCAAAATAACGCGGGCTGAAAATACTTTGAGGATTAGACGACATGAAATGTGACCTCCAAGAAATTTTTTATGTATACTTCATATCCGGATACTTAGTAAACATTTTTGTTTATAAAGTTTAAACTACAGTTTAACTTTGACTTTGTCAACATTTTTATTTAAAATGTAGAGAGTGTTGTAGATCCAGTCGCTTTCAAAAGGAGGTTCACCATGAGCCGCAATCAAACGAATAAGGATTCATCAACTGGTACCCGGAGAGGGATCATTGATCTGCTAAAGCAGCAAGGTGGAATGGATGTTGCGACACTATCCTCCAAATTTTTGTTATCTGGTATGGCTATTCGTCAACATTTAAATGCTCTCAAAGAAGAAGGATTGGTTACTTACGAAGAAGAGGCCCGTCCCATGGGACGACCCACAAAGCTCTGGAGATTAACGCCTGAGGCTGATCGTTTTTTTCCAAACGGATATTCTGAGTTGTCAGTCAGTCTGATCAATTCGATGAGAGAGGCTTTCGGAAACGAGGGGCTAGAAAAGCTGCTGTCTGTGAGGAATAAGAATATGCAAGAGCAATATCTTCAGCATCTTGGTAACGCATCGGGCGTAAGAGAGAAGCTGGAGAAACTAGCCGATATTCGAACAAGCGAAGGCTATATGGCCGAGGTCAAGGAGCAAGGCGATGGGAGTCTTTTGTTTATCGAAAAGCATTGTCCGATCTGTGAAGCTGCTGCTGCTTGTACCGGGTTATGTAAGAATGAGTTACATTTATTTGAAACCATTCTTGGAGATAACGTTCATATCGAACGGGTAGAGTATATTTTGGCGGGGGGAAGAAACTGTGTTTACAGGGTTAGGGAAGGCGGACAAGCACATTGATGCTTGCATGAATGACATCGGTAACAAGACAACAAAACCTTCAACTCCACATCCTTCGTGGTTTTGAAGGTTTTTGTTTTAAGGTTTTGTTGTTCTAATGATGTCTTTTTTACCACACGATCTTTCTTCCAGTTGCAGCCGATTCCTCAATGCGGTCCAGTAGCTGATGTAGCTTTAAGGCATGGTTGAAATCGGGAGCGAGACGGGTGTCCGTCAAAATATCCTCGGCAAATACATGGTGAGCCTTGGCTACATTCAGGGTTACCCCTTCTTTGGGGAAATCCATTCCGCTATCAGGCTCATGAACTATATTGATTGGCTCAAAATCGCCATTAGGCGTATGACTCTGCTTACTGTTTGGATCATACACAAGTTTTTCGAGTCTCAGATTCCCAAATTGAACATGCCCAAGCGAAGGATACTGAGTCAAACGCAAAACGCCCTTTTTTCCCTGAATCTCAAGCTCGAATTTTGGATTCACTCCCCCCTGAATGTGGACGGATACCGTTGCCCCCTTCTCCAATGAACCCTGAATCAGAATCTGATCCGCAGTATCCTTGGAAATGACTTCACCCGTTTCCTGAATAGTGGCTTCGTTATAGTGAGATGATGTGATGGCCGATAGCTCACGGAATTCGCCAACGATGTATTGCAGCGCGTCCAGAGAATGTCCCCCGTTAATCGTCAGCAGATTGGCGCCATTGGCTCTATTCAGCAAATAAGCCGTATCCTGATCTGTTCCTCCTCCTTTACCTCGAGTAGATACTTGCATATGACAGGACACAATTTCACCAATCGTTCCGTCTTCCACCAGCTTTTTCATTGTTTGCACTTCAAGATTCTGCCGTGCCTGCAAGCCGACGGTATGATGAATGCCCGCCTGTTCTGCTGCCGTAGCCATTTCAGCGGCTTCCGCAGTGTTTGCCCCCAAGGGCCATTCACAAAAAATATGCTTTCCCTCTTGAATAGTCGCCATCACCGCTCCGTAATGATGGGGAACTTTTACGCTCACCACGACCATGTCCACATCCTCGGAAGCTGCGAGTTTTTTGGCATCATCAAAAGCCAGTGCAGCCCCTACTTCTTCTGCGCTTTGTCGCGCGCTCTCCATACGGGAGGTGCCGACGGCAGTGATAACCAGGTTCGAGTGCTTGAGCAAAGCAGGAATATGCGTTTGACTGGCCCATTTATTATTCATCGAACCTCCTACGATACCTGCACGAATCTTCTTTTTGACCATGTTGCGGAACCCTCCTGAATTTTAAATGTGGCTGGAAAATAGCGCCCAAGGCCAATATAATACACTTAACTCATAAATAATAATGTTTGTTTATAATGTAAGTATCATTTTATTTGATGGGAGGTGGAGACGTGGATATTGAAAATATGCGAGCATTTGTTTCAGTAGCAGAACTGAGGAGCCTTACAGAAGCTGCCCAAAAGCTGAATCACCTGCAATCGAACATGACGGCCAAAATAAAAAAGCTGGAGGCCCATTACGGCACAGCGTTATTTTACCGAAAGCCCCGTGGCATGGAGCTGACACCCGCAGGAGAAACCTTGTACGCTCAGTTCAAACAAATTTTGTTGCTATGGCAAGACACAGAGATGAAAATGAGACCGCAGGAGGAAAAGCTGCGCATCGGCACGATGCAGTCCATCGTAGCGGGGGAAACAACAAGGGCGCTTACGAAGGTATATGAGCTGTACCCGCAGGCTTCTGTTACCTTAAAAACCGGAACCACTACGGAAATGGAGCGATTAATCCGCGATGGGGAACTCGATATCGCTTTTGTTACAGGGTATTCTACTAACCCTTACATTCATTATCAAAAAATATGCCGTGAAGAGCTGGTATTGGTGGGGAAAGGCATTCATGAAGGCTCAGACCTCAAACAGGTGCTGCAAGGAGCCTCTATTATCGTGCTGTCGGATGGCTGCCTGTATCTCACGCATCTGGAGAAGATGTATCAGGACATGCAATTGACTCATGGCGAGGTGGTGGAGGTCGGTGTGTTTGATACGATGGTGGAATTCGCCTTGATGGGAATGGGAATCACCCTTATGTCCAAAAAACTGGCACGGCAATTTAAAGTAACATCCTATTTGCTCATTCCCCCAACCTTCGGCTACATGGATACGTATTTGATAACTCGGCCCAATCATGAAATGACAGCGATTGAACATAAATTTATCGAAATCAATAATACGATCTAAATAGATAAGAGAGACATCGAATGACAATCAATCAAGGCAAATACCAAGGTAGCCATGCCGTATTTCTGGGCGATAGCATTACGTTTGGATATGAATTGTGTGATGGAGAAAAGCCTTACCCCCACCTCGTCAGCAACGCACTGGGATTCCAAGGCTTTGAAAATCACGGCATATCCGGTAGCAGTGTAGCCAGCGGCGGCTTTGAACCGATGTGTGAGCGATATGAAAAAATGAATCCCCATGCGGACGTGATCTTTTTTATGGGGGGAAGAAATAATTTTTCGATGGGAGAAACGCCGTTCGGTCATTTAGGCACACCATCGACAGAAACGCGAACATTTTATGGTGCGCTCAAGCATATTGCCGAGGAATTAGTTAACAGTATTCCTAACGGTCTGCATCCAAATCAGGCAGGTCATGAGCGGCTGGCAGCTCGTATTATTGGATTTATGAACACGCTATAACCTATAAATCATTGCCAGCTGTGAATAGAACACCGAAGTGAAAATACTCAGGCAGGTCGTTTAGCTTGAATATTTTCAATAGAGGTGTATAATACTTGATATATCAATTGATACGTCAATTAATTTAAAGGAGGAGGAAAGTCATCGAACATTGTACGGATAAGAGCAAATTGTTTTATCGTATGCATCTTTTGTGTAAAGAAATGAATACTGCTTTTGAAGCACAATTAAAAACAAGCTTTACCAAGGTGGAAATTTTATATCATATTCATCAACGGCAGGAATTAAGTCAGCTGGAGCTTCAGCATTTACTGGTTCTGGACGGAGCAGCGGTAACCCGGCATCTGAAAAGGCTGGAGGAGGAAGGTCTGATTATCCGCACCAAAAAAGAGCAGGATAAGCGTGTGACCTATATTCGTCTAACAGAATCAGGGGGGCGAGAGCTGCAAGTTTTGTCTGAGCAAAGACAAGCCTTTCAGGACAAGCTGTTACGTGAGTTTGCTGATGAGGAGATTGTTTCTTTGACAAATGCATTACAGCGCATGTCTACCAATGTGAAGAATATGTAAAATACACGAGGAGGAAATGAATACCTCCATTAATCCGATTGACTGGAAGCTGCATGAAGGTTATTAGAAGCAAATGATGGATTGGGAGTTTCCGATTATCCTGGGCTGGGATGCTGCTGGGACCATCTCGGAAGTAGGCAGCGAGGTAACCGATTGGAAAGTAGGAAATGAAGTGTTTGCCCGTCCAGACACGACACGCTTTGGTACTTATGCGGAGGCGAGCACAATCATGAGCTACTTGCTTCATTAGGAGCCGATCAAATTATTGTCTACCGTACGACCCGTTTCGAGGATGTATTATCCGATGTGGACGTTGTATTCGATACGATGGGTGGAGATGTCCAGAAAAATAGCTTTAAAGTTCTGAAAAAGCACACGGGACGGATCATATCCATCGTTAGCAATTTTGACGCAGAGCTGGTCACTGAGTACGACGTAACGGCCAAAAATATATGGCTGGAGCCCAATGGACAGCAGTTACAGGAAATTACCGATCTGTTGGAGCAGAAAAAAGTAAGATTGCCATTACCTTTTCATAAGAACATATACAACGGTGCGCAACACGAAAGGAATTATACACCACGATGAAGATCCTATATAAGTTGAACTTAAGA
>NZ_JBITPH010000102.1:0-1955 GCF_050467685.1 Paenibacillus sp. NRS-1782 | reverse complement strand
TCCAGTCCGTTATAGCTGAATCGCGTACTCAGTCCTCTGCTTGAAGACTGACCTTTCAGCAACCCATTCGGTGCATACTCAAATGTCATACGATCCAGTGAACCACCCGTAGCAGCACTCGCTCCTGCCAGACTCTGTACGCCCGCTGTCCCTGCTCCACTGCTAACGTCCATTTGAGTCACTTGGCCCAAACTATCCAGCTTCGATTGAACGTGCATAGACGTACCCGAAGCATCGGTCAGCACATAGCCTGTGCGAGACTGCTTATTGTACTCATAGTTTATTTTCGTGCCGTCCGGGTACTTCAGTCCGGTCAACGACCCATTGGCTGGATCATAGGCATACGAGGTCGTTCCCTGCCCATCTGTCATGCTGGTTCTGCGTCCCGCACGGTCATAGGTATAGTTGGTTTTAAAATCTGGTCCCACTGCTTCGGTAACCAGCCCACCATAATATTTATTTACAATAGCATGAAGTAAGCGCAATTAAGGACTAATAATTAAAAAAGACCACAACACGAAACTATATCGCATTGTGGTAAAATATTCAAAAATCCTATTTCAATATTTGCGCAGTCCCCGCCTCTACATCAATTAGAAAAACTCTGGGATCCATACCATACCTCCCATTATTATGTTCGTCCAGTGTAGACAACTCGTATTGATTCGGTACATTTGTCGGTTTTAAAATACCCCAAGCCCAGTCCTCGCTACCTCCACCTGAATAGCCCTCATTTTCCTTTCTAATTGAAATAGCAATATTTTTTTCTTCTCCTGTTGAAATATTTTTCAAGTGCAATTGTTCCCTACTATTCCTCTGGAAAGGATTAATTAAATCAATGCGATATTCATATTTTTGATCTGAAGTTAAGCGTACTGGATCACTATCAACATTATCATACAGCCATCCTCGAGTGGGAGTTCCATCTACTAAATAATAAGAAAAAAATAGTAAAGATACCATCAATATTGCTGACACCAAATATTTTATCCCACTAAATGGTGCCCATCCCTGCCAAATATACGTTAACGATATTAATACAATTATAATTGACGGAACTCCAAATAAAACCAATGTAGCGGTTCCCAAGATATCATGTCCATGTTGAAAGCCCCCCGTTGAGCCTAAAATAAACCATATGAAAGCCGCTATATTTATAAGAATAGGTATCACCCATATTATTTTGAACCAGATAGGCATTTTACTCATTTACTCCCTCCTGTCTATGTTTGATTTTTTTACTTTTCAATTTGTATCATATCTAAATAGCGCTTACCGTTTAATGTGTTGCTCAGTTTTTCATTGAATTTTTATACCTTGCTTCAGAAAAATTATGTTGTAACAAAAGTGGCTTTACGTATTTATCCAATGTATTAGGATTATTATGCATTACAGAATGGGCTTCAATTCGATGTGTAGAAAAATATGAAGATAATTTAACTTTAACATTTTCAGCGCCACTGAATGTACGCATCGCTTGCCCTAAAGTCCAAATACTCCCTCCAAGTTCTTTTTGTACTAAATCATAATCGTTATATACATTGATATGTTGTCCTACATCCGTTTTCAGCTTATACCCTCGTACTGGTGTCGCAATGGTGATAAGAGTATCAACGTGCATCCCACGTTTAGCCAAGATGTTAGTTGCCATGATGGAAACATTGCCTCCGTGACTGTGCCCCATGATTCGTATCGGTTCTTTTGGATGAGCTTTGTGATAATTATAAATTTCATTCGCTACAATTTCTGCCCCCTTAACGCGGGCTCCATTGTTATTCTTACCGCTCCATCGCGGAGTATCAACCGGTTCATGAAAAAGTTCTTTTTCAATGTAATTTTTACTATTATCCCATGTATTTGGATAAGCAAAAGTACCATGTACTAGCCAAACTTTATGCCCACTTGGGTCAACATAAATCAACGGATTATTATTCACATACGTATACCAGTTCAAG
>NZ_JBITPH010000101.1:0-1603 GCF_050467685.1 Paenibacillus sp. NRS-1782 | reverse complement strand
CCCATCTGTCATGCTGGTTCGGCGTCCCACAAGGTCATAGGTATAATTGGTTTTAAAATCCGGTCCCGCCGCTTCGGTAACCAGCCCACCATAGTATTTATTTACAATAGCATGAAGTAAGCGCAATTAAGGACTGATAATTAAAAAAAGACCACAACACGAAACTATATCGCATTGTGGTAAAATATTCAAAAATCCTATTTCAATATTTGCACAGTCCCCGCCTCTACATCAATTAGAAAAACTCTGGGATCCATACCATACCTCCCATTATTATGTTCGTCCAGTGTAGACAACTCGTATTGATTTGGCACTTTCGTTGGTTTTAGAATACCCCAAGCCCAATTGTCTCCATCATCACCTGTCGAATAACCTTTATTTTCCTTCTTAATTGAAATAGGAATATTTTTTTCTTCTCCTGTTGAAATATTTTTTAAGTGTAATTGCTCCCTACTATTCCTCTGGAAAGGATTAATTAAATCAATGCGATATTCATATTTTTGATCTGAAGTTAAGCGTACTGGATCACTTCTAACTTCATCATACAACCACCCTCGGGTAGGAGTCCCCTCTACCAAATGATAAGAAAAAAAGAGTAATGATGCCATCAACAGCACTGATACTATATATTTCATTCCGCCAAATGGTGCCCATCCTTGCCAGATATAGGTTAGGGATATCATCACAATGATAATGGATGGAATTCCGCATACCATTAATATCACTGTTTCAATTAAATCTTGTCCTCGTTGAAACCCTCCAGTTGATCCTAAGATAAACCATATTAAGGCTGCTATATTTATAAGAATAGGTACCATCCATATTATTTTGAACCAAACAGGCATTTTACTCATTTACTCCCTCCTGTCTATGTTTCATTAATTTTTACATTTCAATTTACATTAATCAAATCTAAATAGTGCTTACGGCTTAATGTGTAGCTCTATTCTCCATCAAATTTTTATACCTAGCTTCAGAGAAATTATGTTGCAATAAAAGCGGTTTAACATATTTATCCAGAATATTAGGACTACTGTGCATTACAGAATGGGCTTCTATTGGATGCTTAATAAAATACGATGGTAATTTCACCTCAACATTTTCAGCACCAGGGTATTTGCGCTTTGCATCTCCTAAAACCCAGATACTACCTCCATTAATTTGAATAATATCATTATAGTTATAAACATTGATATGTTGTCCCACATCTGTTTCCAACCTATATCCCCTTATTGGGGTCGCTATAGTTATAAGAGTATCAACGTGCATCCCACGTTTAGCCAAGATGTTAGTTGCCATGATGGAAACATTGCCTCCGTGACTGTGCCCCATGATTCGTATCGGTTCTTTTGGATGAGCTTTGTGATAATTATAAATTTCATTCGCTACAATTTCTGCGCCTTCAACGCGGGCTCCATCACTATTCTTACCGCTCCATGGCAGAGCTTTAATCGGTTCATGAAAAAGCTCTTTTTCAATGTAATTTTTACTATTATCCCATGTACTTGGATCTGAAATAGTACCATGGACTAGCCAAACTTTATGCCCACTTGGATCAGTGTACTTCAACGGATTATTGGCTACATACGCATACCAGTTCAAG
>NZ_JBITPH010000100.1:0-772 GCF_050467685.1 Paenibacillus sp. NRS-1782 | reverse complement strand
ATCCTTCAGCAGCAAGCCATAGTACCATGCAGGAACTACCACAAAACGTTCCGTTTCAGGTACATTGTTCTCATCCATCATCACGCCAAGATCAATCAGTAACTCATAGGCTGTATCTTTGCTTGGAATTATTGGCGTTGCATCGTTACCCATCGTATTCTCAGCTTTGACCTCTGTGTAGAATCCAGCAAGATACTGATCCACCACATTAGCAAGCCCATACGAAGCTTCCACGATCCCACCATCCAACAGATTCACATTCGCTTGGGCAGCATCTACATCATCCACTTGAAAGTTGAAATACTTCGCCTGATCAATCACCAACGTTTTTTGCGTAGCATCTAGTTCCTGTGGATTACCGATTCCAGCTACCTTGTCATAGTTGCCAATCGTCACCGCTCCAATCGAATTAATTTTCACTGTGGAACCCTGACCTTTAATCTCACCTTCATAATCGGTGTTGACCACATTCCCGTACACCAAATTCTTCTTCAAACTTTCATTTAAACGTGCGCTCCAAATGGTAGGAATAAAATGTTGTACTGACATATCTAATCACCTTGTCCTTTTCGTTTATTATTGTTTGTTTTGTAATGCTTGTTTGACTTGATCCCAATGCTGATTAATCTCGTTTGGCGACATGCCTTTAATCGAATCCAATGTAAATGTGCTACCTGTTGAACCAGCCGGAGGTGTATAGCCATCTCCTTTGAGTCGTTGCTCGACTTGCTGTTGTATAGCCAATTGCAGCGATTGTTCCAGCATAGCCAAA
>NZ_JBITPH010000099.1:0-2457 GCF_050467685.1 Paenibacillus sp. NRS-1782 | reverse complement strand
ACTGACGAGATAAAATATCTCATTGTTCGCTTCCATTTTATACAGCCTGATGGCATGTACCAAAATCTCAGCTTTGGATTTTGCAAGCAAAATCCATACTCACTCGTTGTTCAGTTTTCAAAGATCAAACATTTCTTTTTCGTTAATTTAGCTCGTCGCCTTATCAACTCTTATATCTTATCATGTCCGAACCAACTTTGCAAGCATTTTTTTAAATCTTTTTTTCAACACTCGCTTGCAATATTGTATTTCTTGGCCGGAATTAGAATATATCATAGACGAAATAAGTTTGCAAGCATTTACTGCATTAATTCTCGAAAATCTCTATTTGTTATTCGTTCTTCTTCTATATATACTCCCCGCTCTCTTTCGTATCATGAATAACCATAACAAAAAAAGAACCCCACACCCTGAAACAACAGGGAAAGAGGTTCTATATACAAAGTGCTTTTTCAAGTTATATCAAGTTGTTATTCAGAACCCATAAAGGCAAAGCGGATCACTACAATAACAGCAAGCACCCACATAAGCCAGTGAACTTTAACTTTGTTGCTGGTAAACAGGTTACTGAATAAAGCCAGAACAACGTAAGACAAAATGCCAGCAGAAATACCATTGGCGATTCCGCCAGTAAAAGGCATCAGAACGATGGTCAGGAATGCCGGGAACGCCAGCAGGAAGTTATCCCAGTCAATGTTGCGAACCTGACTCATCATCAACACACCAACGATAATCAAAGCTGGAGCGGTAGCCGCGGAAGGCACAACCAATGCCAACGGTGCGATAAACAGAGCCAACAGGAACAGAACGCCTGTCGTTACAGCAGTCAGACCCGTACGTCCACCTTCTTCTACCCCTGCCGAGCTTTCTACGAATGCTGTAATTGTGCTTGTTCCCAATACTGCGCCGGTACTTACACCAACAGCATCCACCAGCATAGCTTTACCGATGATTTTCTCACCTTTTTTCTTATCCTTCATTATACCTGCACGGGTAGCCGTACCTACCAGTGTACCAAACGTATCAAACAACTCTACAAATGTGAAAATGAAAATGATATCAAACAGCCCAATGTGCAAAGCAGCCTTCAAATCCAACTGACCCACTGCCAGATTACTAAAATCAGGAATCCAGTGACCTGTTGTCAAACTACTCAGATTCGTTACACCCATCGGAATACCAATCAATGTGGTAGCTACGATACCAATCAGCAAAGCACCTTTGACCCGAACAACCATCAGAGCAGCGATAATGAGCAAACCGATCAGCGCCAGCAACGCATCCTTTTGATGAACCAGACTACCCAAAATCAGATTAAAAGCATGACCCGGAATCGGCTGACCTACATCCGTCCCTGGAACAATACTTACCATAACCAGATTACATAGCTTAAAACCGACAATGGTAATAAACAAGCCGATCCCTACTGTAATAGCTGTCTTAAGATTTTCTGGAACCGCAACAAGCAACATCTGTCTCACTCGTGTCACGGTTAAAATCAGAAAGACGATACCGGATATAAATACAGCACCAAGTGCCGCTTGCCAAGTGATCATACCGTTCGAACTTAAGACTACGGTCATAAAATAAGCATTTAAACCCATACCCGGAGCCATGCCAATGGGTACATTAACGAACAACCCCATTAGAATAGTGACCAGTCCTGCACCTACCGCAGTGGCAAAAAAGACGGCTTCGCTGGGCATCCCTGCTCCAGTCGGCCCCAAAAAGGTATTGTTGACCACCAAAATGTAAGCCATGGTCATAAAAGTAGTAATTCCCGCAATAATTTCTGTGCGGACGTTCGTTCCATGTTCCTTTAATTTAAAGAAACGCTCCATGAGTCGTAATTCCTCCTACGCAAAGCATACTCGTATTGTTATCGTTCATTTACTGTAATATTGCATTCATAAGTGCTATATTACATCCGTTATTTTAGGCCGTCCCCTGCTGCTTGTCAATACAAAAAGCGAATATTTTAATTCGATCACATATGTATTGTTCGGAAAATAGAAAGGCCGCCAAGCTGTTTTACAGCTGACGGGTTATCAATTAGGCGAATCAGATATTTTTGTACTTATCAAAAGCATTCGTGGTATCCGGTATATTTTCCAAATAAACGATCTTACCTTCTGCATCCAGCCGGGCTTTGTCCACTCCTGTAAGTGTATACACTTCGCCTGTTGCTTTTTTACCGCATACCGCCCATTTGGTTTCATAAACAGCAGGTTCCTCGGGAACTGGCTTCCAGCCATCATACATATGCTTGATTTCGAGTGTTCCTTCATAAAACATGTTCAAGAAGCTCTTCCAGCTGTTCATGCCTTGTTTTCGGTCACCGTTCAATACGAACTCAATTTCGTTGGAGAACAGGCTGATTAATCGTTCTCTGCTTTTCTCATCATCTTTTGCCAAATCATAATAGTGAAAATATTCTTCTATATAAGTTGAACTAAA
>NZ_JBITPH010000098.1:0-13624 GCF_050467685.1 Paenibacillus sp. NRS-1782 | reverse complement strand
GGTTATTCAACAGGCGTGATGCTTAAAATATCTTTTTAATATTCCATATGTTTTTAAGTTATTTTCTTTACGAACATTTATAAGTTTTCCTAGAGAATTAATTTCCCCTTGCAGCTTCTTTATCATCGCTTTACATTTTACCATTTCTTCCTCAGTGTCATTCTCTTCTTGAAAATACTTATATGACGAAGTAATACTAAATGAAAGTTCCCGATCACAAGCAGGACATGTTCCCTCTAAAGGGTTTTGTTTCTTGTGATGTCTTGACACTTTTCGCAGTAAAGACAATCGTTCTTTATAATAGCTCTGTTCATTGCATTTAGAAATATATTCTTCTTCATGTTCATTTAAAAGCACCTGATTATCACTGTGTAACTTAATATATTCTAATGACTCTTCAATAAATTCTTCATCAACTAGTTTTGTAATTTGGAACTCGTCATTACTATTTTCCAAATTTACATAAAATTTAATTTCATCTTCTTTACTTTTCAATTTTCTTTCCAATTCCTGCTTTTTATCCCTATCAACAAGTGATTCAATTCCCAAATAATAGTCAAGATAATCTTCTTTAAGATTTTTATAATACTCAAGGCTACTAAAGGATTTTCTAAGGTATACCCACCCTACTGACTGAGGTATATAATAAGGCAAAAACATTGCTTCGATTGGAGCAGCTTTGTACCCCTCCTTATTCTCTAATTTAAGTGTGAAATTAAATAATTCATGAAGGAATCCTTTAAGTTTAATATGTTCAGCAGACTGATTCGCTCTAATACCATTAAACCTCATAATAGGTTTATCTACCCTTTTAATGAATATCGTTTCATCATCTCTAACAAAAGTAATTTTTTCACTTTCTCCATTATTAATTACTTGAAAGTCTACTCTTATAAAAGCACCTTCTTCAATAATTTCTTTCAAGTGGTCATTATTGTCATTTATACCCAGCGTGTATAAAAGCATCTGAAAAACCGTGCTTTTTCCTGATGTATTTTTTCCATAAATAATGTTTATACCTTGATCAAACTCTGTGTAAAAATATTCATTTTCACTCTCTGAATATGCAAATAGTTTGTTTATTAATAATTTTGTTTTCATAATTGTCCCCTTACTTCTATATATGCAGCATAAATAGCAGCTTTTATACTTAGCTCTGACAATTGAGAACTTATGTTTTTTCGAAACATTTGATATAATTCTAAAATACAATCAGTCTCGACAGTAAAGCGATACATTACATTACTATTCTCCTTAACAAAGGAGAGTATTTTTTTATGTTCAATTTGTTGATAATCTTTAAATCTATCAAAGCTATTAATAAAATTCAGCTTAAACTCGCTCTTATCTGGAATGGAAATCTCCAGATTTATACAAACTTCTTTTTCCTCATTTCGCCACAATTCAAATGCCATCGTTTTTGTAGTAATTATATCAATAGCATCATTAATACTTGCAGAACTAACACGTTTTGATTCATCCATTAACTTTACAACATTGCCTTGGTTTAACGTGTTTTCTACATCTCTAAATAGAAGCAACAGCGCATCTACAGCAGCTCTATGATCACTGACCTTTGCTCCAAATATTCTACTGAGCAGTCCAACTAGTGAATCCTTCTGCCCAGCGCTTTTCTTTGGAAAATCAATATAGGCTAATGAAACATTATTTAATTCCTTTAAACCTTCTAGATCCTTACCTAGCAATTTCGTTAATTCTGCTTCAATTTTATTTGTAATCTCAGTATCTAAATCAGTAAATTTTAATCTACTATTACTCTCGTTAATAGTTATACTTTTATTCTTATTTTTTCCTCTAAGACCATTACTTAATTGTATAGAGTTGTTAGTTATGAACTCTAAGTTATGTGTATAGTTATTTACTTTAGGCATACTATCTGCATTCAGTGATAAGCCTACTCCAGTCATTTTTCTAAGTAATTCATATAAGCCGCTCATTTCCCACTTTTCAGAAGACTTCTTTGCTTGATAAGAGTCAATAGAAGAAATAAGCTCATCATTATTTTGATAACAAAACAAAAAATCATCATGATGTTCAATACAAATAAAGTACTTTCTATCTTTTAAATCATTATACTTATTGAACAAAAAGTATAATGCACAATGTTTTTGAAATTCAGTCCCCGTCGAACCATGAACACCAGCATTTACAGCAGCTTTACTTTGATTATTCATTGTCTATTCCTCTACACAAATTATTTATATAAATTTGCATTAATCCATTTCCTCCGTCACACCAGGGGTTATAGTATTAGGAATATTTCGACAAATATATTCAAATCCCTTCTATTTTATATATTTTCCTTCTTTAGTAGCTTTAGTAAATTGCCACTGCCATGTTCTAGGACAAGGTTGCAATTCTGAGAAGCTGATGAGAAGTTGCATCACCTACAAGCAGACCAATCAAATAGTGATTACTTTCTGTGTGGTGTCGACCATACCAATACCTCCATTCATAGATTATCTTACCATTAGTTCAATATATAATAATTTTAGCATAAATCAGAACATATGTTTGTGAATAAAATGTTTTACTCCAGCAATTTGATCGAATCGTTTAACAAGCAAATCAAGAAATACACGAACCGGAAAGAACAATTCCCTCATGAAGAGGCATTAGAAAAATTCCTGGTTTCCCAGTTTGAAAACGATAACTAACGTTTTGCTACCCGTTGTCATATTGGCTTCGATCAAGCACGAGCAGAACTGCTCGCTCTGTTCACCGCCACAAACTAACATCGTTCTACAACAGGGAAATGTTATTTCATTTTTTCATTTACACAAACTTCTTGACGCTCCCCTTTCAAAGCAAAATTGTTAACATCTTATTCATAAAAATAGCCTTCCTAATAGGAAGGCGCTACAATTTTTTATTTGTACAGATAATTTTCGAAGCCACTTTGCATTCCAAAGTAACGAAGGTAGTAACCATCGCGATAACGCTCAATTACTTTGTCTATTACAGGATCATTTTCAAATTGAATATAACCTGTTATATAAAGTGCAATTAAATACTCCTCAAAACGAAGATTACCTAGAACCATTTCTTCCTTATCTATCCCTTTGAATATGTGAAGCTCCAAGTTTAATAATAATGACCCACCTATTAAAGTTGAATTAATTACATATGCATGTTGGCCATCTTTATCTATCTCATCGTCTCTGTTTAATCTTATTAACTTTTCGATTCCTCTTTTGTCCTCAAATACATATGCACCAGTTGCTTTATCGAATCCAGCATGAGGGTCTTGACTCAAGTCTGAAAAACGGCTAAGGTCTTCCTTTTTTGCAAAATACGTTTCCGTCAATCGTCGATGAATTTGATCAGTAGTAAATGGATTAGGTATATTTAAGGTCAAATATTTTTTATATAACTTTTCAACATCAATTTGCATTTTACTTCCCTCCTCTTAGTTATTTTTTGTACCCCAAATGGTCTACTCAGGTAATCGAAAGTAACAGAAAACATTTTTAAGAAGTGACGATAATGATGAATTATAATGACAAATTTTAAATCTTGCTACCATCAATCTTGAATCTACTCAATTAAAAGCCTTAACTGAGGAACAATGCTGTGATGATAACGCACTAGAACTCAAGCTTTTTCAATTCCCGTGATACTGGAATCAAGCTACTTATTATAGTTATTCAACTATCGCGATATTTATTTTAGTATTGGAGAGAGTGTTATTGCTGATAAAGATTATAGTTACCTTCTATTTGCACCCCATACATAATCAGCTCCATAAAAAATATGACCTGAGCGTTTATTACCCGTTATTCCATGAAAATGATTGTAGTACTTTGTATCACTATAACCGGTGTCATAATGATTTTCTAACCTTGTAGCTGAACCAAAACTTCGAGCAAGTGCTGAAGCGTCATTGTAACTTGATGCCCAGACTTCATTATTTGAGTTTGTCACATAGGTTTTAGCAGCATTTTTATCTTTTAGTGTACCAAGAATGTATAAACCAGATTTGTCTGTCTTCGCTTTGTAATATACAGGCTTATCTCTGTTATTATTCTTCGAGAGTTCTTGTACAAAATCACGTACTGCTACTACCTCCTGCCCAAACTTATAAATAGCAAGACCTGCAGCAGCTCCACCACCCAACCATGCTAATAGCTCACCAATACCCATACCTATCCAAGGAAGAACAGGTACGATGAGACTGGTTTCAGGTGATATTTCATCCCCCATTTCTTCCAGTTCTCCGACGTTTACAGTAGTGTGAGTTTCATCATTTGATACATCTTCACCACTATTTTGACTCTCTTCAATGGTAACTTCTTGGGAGCTATTTTCGTCTTTGTTAGTTGAAGCTTCTTGAACGCTATTTAGCGAATCTGCTCCTGCTGCAAGAGAGTAAGTTTGAGCGGAAGCAACAAAGAATATTAAAAAAGCCAACGTGAGTGTGGTAATACGTAAAATTGATTTTATGGATGTTTTGTTAAACAAATTAAATTTCCCTCCTAATGATATTGTTAGCACTATCTCCAATACTAAGTATTGATTCAAATATATTCTCATATGAACCAATATTAACCACATTATCATCTCTATATTTTTTTGACAATTAGATATTTTATTTTTCATAAAGCCCACATATTTCATAATAACGACTTATAATACTGGGTAGACGCCGTTCTTTGATTAAAACATCCAGTACACGTTTCCTATCATTCAGCAACTCTGCAATTGTTGCGTCCCTAGGTGCTGGGAAGATCCTGCTCCAGCCAAGATTACGTATCCGGGTATAAAAGGTAGCTTTGTTAATGCCGTTTTCTCGCGCCAATTGCAGCCACTTCCGGCGATCTTTCAGGGCACGTGGTGGTGTTGCCATCGCTCGCTCGTTCCTTCGTCCAGCCCTGTTCACGAATACGACGATCCAACATGGCTGATTTGACTCCAATTTTCTCGGCTTCAACATACTCTTCTGGCGTTATATAGAACCAATGGCTCAATCCCATTTTCCTCCTTTGAATACCCATCTTTTTTTTCTTCCTTAAAAAAAAACAGCAACTACCCCATATTAGGTAGTTGCTGTTTCAGATGTTTAACAATGTCCTCCAGTTTTTTTACAATATCTCTGCTGATTTGCGCTTGATACCTGGTATCTGCCCTGTGTATCCAAACAACTCAAGCTGACGCTGGGCTTTGCGGAATACATAATCTACATTCTCTCCAACCTTAATCGTCCCGTCTTGTCGCAGATGCTTATCTGTTATCCAAACATTCTGATTAGTGCCACCCTTCCAGCCCATACCATAACATCATTACTATCTGGTGCAAATTTTTTAAACCGCTAAATTTTCCTGCTCCTGTGTATATGTATGTTTTCTCATTCTTTGCAATTTTGCTTTCATTAACATACCAATTAACGGTTGATATTTTTCCCCATACCTCAGCTGTGTAATCCGTAAAACCTAATATCCCTAAATCTTTATCAAAAAACTTGATTTCTTTTTCGTCATGACTAATTTGAAGCTTAATACTCATTTATAAAACCGCCTCTATAGAGAATTTTCATTTATTTTTGTTTGTGCTGGTTTCTTATAACGTTACTGTATTTACGACGTCCGACGAAGTCGGATGTGTCCAGTTGCCTCTGCTTTCCCAAAATCCTTTGCCGATTAGCTTATCAAAAATCTATTATTGTTTATTATCTCTTCAATCACTTCGTCTATCTGGTTAATAGAATATTCTTGGGTATTTAATATATGCCTTTCGTCTTTTAATGCTTCTTTAAATTCATTCAATAGGATTACGCTTCGTTCACCCATTTGAATCGTTGGATCTCTTGACTGATCTCTTAATATAATTGTTTCTGGATCAACCATAAACACAACATAAATGATCCTTACATTCATACTCCCTAACTCATTAGCTAACCAGTTAGCCTCCGATGGAAACGTCACATAATCTATAACAACATCGTAATTAAATTCAATTAGATTCTTCACTAAACCCAATATATTTATCCAAGTCAGCTTATGAGTTTCTTGACAGAGCCAAGGCTTGCCCCTCCCGTTTACAGGTAAATGACTAATATCATCGCCAGAGATATATGAACTGCGATCCAAATGCCCAACAAGTTTCTTTGAAGTAGTAGATTTCCCGACACCAGCGGGACCGGAAATGATATAAACTGATCTTGACATTTTGTAGCCTCCTTGAAAATACTGCAATATATCAGCCTTTAGGTGCTTTCGTATAACGTTCCTGTATTCATGAACCCCGAAGGGGTTGTCTGCTGAAATGCTTCCCTGAAATCCTTCTCGCAGACCAAGGCTCCAAAGGAGCCGCTGCTTGAATATTATGTTAGATGATGCCCTCGCTCCCTTGAATAGGCACAAAATGTTAAGTATCATAGTCTATTTTCATATTCATCTAAACTTATTCCACTTTTCAATTTCCATTCTTTTCTACCATTTATTGAACTATTTCTTACAATAGCTGCTGCTGCAGATGGAGATTTAAAGTCAATGTCCCTACACAATTTAAAATAACTTTCACTTTCTGAAAGCTCAAAAAATCCCTCCTCTTCAAGTTGCTTTCTTAATTTCGCATAGTTATGACTGGAAAAACTATTGACATGATCTTTTCGGATGTAGGAATCCGCTAGCAGTCTATATGTCCCTTCTATAATTATAAGTTTCGCTTCTTTAGCCATCTCACCTTTAGCTCCAGGGACATTCAAATAAAAAGTGTCGCTTTCTTGCCTTCTATTGTTACTGATATTTTCATTGGTTGTTTGAGTCTTAGTAAAATCTAAAATACCTAAATTGTTAAGTACAAATATAATATTCTCATTAAAATTATCCATGTCATCACATTCAGAAATAGGTAACTTTGAACCTGGTGGAGTGTTTCCGTTAGTTGTCTCAATAGTAGTCTTATTTTTAACTGCAATTCCGTACAGTTCTCTTTCAAGATATCTGACGTGCGACTTTGTTAAATTAGTATCTTTGCTAATAAATATTACAAAATCGCTCCACCAATCCTTTTTCTTAAACTGGTCAGATATTCGTCCATTTACTTCGTCGGCCTCTCCAATGTATATCTTCTTTTGATAAGAATCTTCTACTTCAGAAATCAACAAATAGATACCAGGAGAAGATAATTCGTCAATACTTTGAAGCATTTGAACATGTTTTCTTTGTCCAACATATGCTTTACCTGTCCAGTTACTAAGTTCTGCTGTTTTCAAATTCTTATATTTCTCTCCCATAATATATAGCTTGATTGATTTCCCTCTCATCTACTAACCTCCATAGCCTTCAAACATGTTTATATCTTCCTTAATATATTAGAGGGTTTCATCTAACGTAATATTCACGAAGTTCCTAAATATAAGAAATACAATTGATTAAACGAAACATCGTATTTGAAATAGTCCTTTTGAATCATGCTTATATTGTATCATCAAATGGAAGAATATGACGATCACTAATCCTATACTTTCAAACAAAAAACTCCCGCCAAAACTTCATTTTGAATAATTGATTCACACGTACATCCCATCAATGACAGGTACGTAAAAATCATCAAACGTTAACTATACCTAATAGATAATATAATATGTTTATTCCATGTGTACCACTTGACTAGACTTTAGGCTTACTGGAGCAGAGAAATCAATTTCTCAGCGATTCACCCCGGACAGCATAATAAATGAAGTCATTATATAAATCCTGGAGGCATGTTGTATCTAGGCGATCAGCTCATCCGCTAAATTATCGGTAATAAGCTTTACATTAAGCTTCGTCGACATCAATTAAAAACACCCGCTCCTGAAAGCCACCCCGTGCCTCGGCTTTGTCTGAACGCAGCTTGTCCAGCTCTGCCGTATTCGCCCCATGTACTTCTGCCAGCGCCCGGATGACTTCCAGCATATCCGCCAGCTCTTCCAGCGCGTCCTTATCTTTCGCCGCTTCAAAATATTCCGTTGCTTCTTCACGAAGCTTCGTTCTCAGCTCTTGCTTATATTCCTCCTGGTCCAAAAAACGCGTGCGGCATTCCTTGCCTTGAGACGTAATGATGTGCGGAATCCGGTCCCGCACCAGCTTATTATATGTAGGCATCTGAAATAACACCCTTTCTGTTGTGGAGCCTTAGACCGAAGCCAACAACTTCCTTTTCGCCATTATATCATTCGTGAGAAAAGGTTGGGTGTTGATAGGGGCATGGAATTTGTTTATTCAACTTATAGGTGTAGGAAAGTTAAAAGAAAAATATTGGGTCATGGGGATTCAGGAATACGCTAAACGGCTAGGCCCATACATTAAGTTTCAAATGATCGATGTAGCCGATGAAAAGGCTCCCGACACACTGAGTGAGGCGGAAGTCCGACAGGTCAAGGAGCGGGAAGGTGAGCGTATCCTTGCCCATGTGAAGAGTGAAGCGCATGTCATTGTGCTCGCCATCGACGGGAACTCTGGAGCTCGGAAGAGCTTGCGGAGGAATTGGACAAGCTCGGTACCTACGGTACAAGCCATGTTGTCTTCGTCATTGGCGGCAGCCGTGTCCTCTCTGACGAAGTCCTCCGCCGCGCCCAGCAGAAGCTGAGCTTCGGAAGAATGACTTTGCCTCATCAACTGATGCGGCTGGTGTTGGTGGAGCAGATTTATCGGGCGGTGAAGATTAATCGGGGTGAACCGTATCACAAATAACGGCAAGTTTTTGCTCGGCAATATAAACCGGGTTATCAGGGATTTGCGAGACCCACTCTGGTTCGCTAGTTGCAAAGTTAGCCAAAACGGCTTCAAGCAATTCTGTTTTTCCCTTGAAGTAATGATAGATCAACTGCTTCTTTACCCCGGCATTTTCTGCGATCGACTCGATTCTCGCCCCCTCAACCCCGTGCCATCGCATTCGAAAGGGTGTCCGGGAAGTATTTCCCCGCAAAGCGCAATATTTTGGAGAAGCCCGGAACGACCCTCTTTTTGTTTTGCTCCATCCCTTTGATCCCGTGCTTTACGAGTGTGTCCAGACTCATACTGGGAATGCCGCCGTTCTGCATGCCAAGGAGCAGATTGGTTTCCGCAACGAGGGGTGGGACAAGTTCCATCACGTGTATGTTCGTTTTCGATTTCCTGAGCTGGATTCGAAGCGCGTCAGTAAACATATGCACGCCCGCTTTTGTAGCCGAATAAACGGGATGAAGGGGGGAAGTGACGTAGGCAAGACCGGAGCTTACGGTTACGATCATAGCTTCATCTTGTCTGGCCAATTGAGGGAGCAGCGCTTCCGTCGTCCAGATGGTCCCGTTTAAGTTCGTTTCAATCTCTGCGGTAGTGCGCTCCAAATCGAGGTTATCGTCCATCAATTCGAAGGTGCGCATAATACCTGCCGAGTTGAACAGAATCGAGACTTCAGGGTAGCGGTCACGAAGGATTGCGGCCATTTCGCGAACGGAGTTCGCATTGGAGACGTCGCCTCGCAGCCCGATGAGCCCTTTATGTCTGTGCGTTACTTGATCGAGTGTTGCTTGATTCCGTCCAATGACGATGACTTTATTGCCACGATTCAACAAGTTCAAAGCGAATGCAAGACCGATGCCCGAAGTGCCGCCTGTAACGACGACTGTACGATTTGAAAGTTTCATGAAGGACTCTCCTTTTCAGTTACATCTTTTAAAATTTGTAACCTATGAATGAGCTAAGCATACAATGATGAGTTACAAAAGTCAATAGTTGTAACCTGTGACGTCAATCGGTATAATAAAATTATGAAAAATTTAAGCAGAGAACTCATAATGGAAACCGCACATCGAATGGTTGTCGAACAAGGGATGGATAAAGTCAATCTGTCAAAGGTCAGCGCTGAGTTGGGGACGACTCATGCTGCGATCTACAAGTATTTTTCAGGCAAGGAAGAGTTATGGACCGAGCTTGCGTTGTCGTGGCTGGACCATGAACTGGCGCGGCTTTTTCCATTTGATACAGACAAATGCTCGTCGAAGAAGGACATCGTGCACGAGTGGCTATGGATTTTGAGCCAATCGAAATATGAGGCTTATGTGCGTGAGCCTGAAATGTTTAAGCTGTATACAGCATATATTGATCGAAATCCGGCGGTGCTCATTCGGCACATCGGCGATTTAATGGACAGTTTAAAGGCCGCGAGTGGCATTGAGGACGTTAGGCGGCTGTATGCCATTTTAATGGCGTTTTCATATTTTTCTGCACCAGCTTATGCAGATAATTGGATGCATATGGATTTTAAAGGAGAGTTCGAAGCGGTCTGGAAGTTGATCGAGGCGGGGATTGAGGATTAGCTACAGTCACACCAATTAAGATTTGTTTAATCACGAGAAGGCTACCAGCTTGATTGGCGGCCTTTTTTTGCGCTAACATTTACGAGCGAGTTGAACAAAGCGAGAGCAAAGAAAGGGCCATCCCAGAAGGATGGCCTTAAAACTTGCCGTTACAGACAGCGCTGTGAACCCTACCACAAGTAGGGCGAAATTTGAAATTTTATTCAAAAGCATTTCCGGTAAAATATTTGGTCATGGGGATGATAATCACATAACAAATAGAAGGGAACAAAAAAACCGTAGATCATTTTCAGATTAACGGTTTCAAAAATTCAATTTTTCCATGTATGCCTTGACTGTTTTTTGAAGCATTCTAGAGCAGCGGGTTTTGAGGGTGTAGGTCTTTTATAAGTAGGGTAGGGATCAAACTACTATTTTGGGTTAGCATTACTCATCCAATGATCTACATAAAGCTGGCTTACAGCCTCCTCTTCTTGTTGCTGTTTCATTTGCTGTAACCACGTTTCTGCTTGCGCCAGGTTGTCAAAGCTGCCCATTACCACAGCAAACTTGCCGGTGCGGGTTTTAACCATGCTGCTTCCTTTATCATGAAACTGTTCGGCCAGCATGGCCAGTGCTTCCCCCTCTTCCATGTCCTGACTTCGCACAAAGAACAACTCTCGCGGCTGCGAATGGTTTGCAGCCGAGAACAGCTTAAGCTGGATATAGCCAGGATCTTTATACTCTGATACGGAATAATCCACATTCTCCTTAAGCTCAATTACAAAGCGGACTGCCGAATCATCCAGAATAATATTACGATATACATCTTTCACATAATTAAGAGCTCGAATATCCTTCTCCATTTTGACATAATCAAGCTCACGTACTCCGTTAAAGGTGAAAACTAGCCGATCTGGACCTGCAAGTCGCTCTAAGGTGTAGGCTGGAGCAGACGCAAGCTGATTGCCATCGACCTTGAAATGAATGCTTAACGAGTCGCTTTCCTGTTTGGTTGTTGCCACTGCCCCATCTGTGGATTGTCCCCCGCCGCCTATTTGAAAGATTTTCACGACAGACCCGATGATCGGCACATCAGACAGCGCCAGAGCTACGGTTGGCACATTAACTGTAATGACCATAGCTGCGCAGGCCGCAACCAAAGAAGAACCGCGCCACACTCGTCTATTCCGTTTCATTTTATGTGCACGCTTGCGAGCATCCTGAATCACTTCTGAAAGACTGGACGGAATTTCGATCTCATCATATTTTTCTTTACCATACATCCGCTTCAACCTGCTTTCCTCGTTAGTTGTAATTTGAGCTTATTGAGAATGCGATAAAACTTGCTTTTTACAGTATTTTCTGAAAGTGAAAGCACCTCGGCAATATCCTTGAATCGCTGGCCTTCAAAAAATTTTAGAATGATAAAGGACCTTTCCTCAGGCTTCAAAACTTCAAGGGCCTCGTACATATTCGAATCTGCGGATGTTAGCGAATGCTGGCTGTCCTCGATATACGTATATTTCTTCTTACGCCTTAAATGATCAATCGCACAGTTGATGACAATCCTCGCAATCCAAGTTTCTACATAGTCCAGACTCTCCAGTTTCTTATATGAGAGAAAAGCCTTATACGATGCCTCTGATACGATCTCAAGCGCATCCTGTTGATTCTTGACGTATGAGTATGCAATCCGGTACATTCGTTCTTTGCATCCCATCAGCCGGTCGCTAAACTGTTGTTCGGTTAACGACGCATTTGCTTTGTTCAGTTGATACACCCCCATTGCTGGTTATACCTCGACTTTCATTGTCTATTGTGTAATGTATGTTAGACAGATCAGCGTCTCAAATAGTTTCATCATTCTGATGGTTTTTTTCACCCCGCTAATTAGCTGCCTTTCGACAAAAAAGGTTAACTTAACTTGAAAATAGGGATTCATTGCCTCTGAGACTTTAAGTTTTAGAGTTTTTTTGTTCTTCTTTTACGATATAAACTGGGCGTTTGCCGTTACTAGGACAGGTGTCCCTACATAGAAATAAGTTGATGAGCATCGTATGCGAATCATATTCTTAGGTTGATTGGTTCAAAAGTTACATGGGGGAATACGAGCAAGCACGGTTATTGAAGGAATTTGTAGACACTGAGCTTGTGCCTGGTAACTTATCAATCGCCAAGCCCTGAAAACTATACAGACAATGCTAGCGACTACATTTAATTCATAGAAAGGCTGACATAAAAATGGACTTGTTGTAGGTTATGCAATAAAGGCTAGGCGCTACTCCAGTGAGAGAGCTGCCTGTGAAAGATGGCTCAGAGGGCGTTAGATATACTTGATGATATAATGGCATAAAATATTAAAAAGGAACGGAAAAAGACCTCCATCTGCCATCGAGCTTTATACATCTGTGCGATTTGTTCTGCGGTCACCTGCATTAAATCGGTAACGACTCGGATGACTCGACCTTCAAAATCTCGAAACATCACCACAATGTAGTCCGGGTAAGTGCTCCCTTGGTAACGCTTTGCACTTCTTCCGGAGTCAGAATGGATGGAAGGATGAATGGGATCGTGATAGACTTTTTCATGGAGTCGTCACCTTTCGGTTAAGTTTGTAGGGATACAAACATTTTACCGAGTTGACGGCTCTTTTTCTACCATTTAATGGTTAATCGACAGGTGTGGATTTAACTACTTCATGGACTGATTTTCTTTAAAAATAGATGGATACCACTCAGCAGGATCAGCTACAATTCGACGAGATAGACGTATTAAAGTATGGTCCGTTCTAAAAAGCAGCCTATCGACCTCCTCCAGCTTCATTGACTTGTTATGTGCATGATCCTCTGCGGAAATAAGATAATGCACCGTACCCATAAACAGCACCATATCCAAACTCGGCTCAGCATCCGTGTGGATTAGTCTAAGTACATCCGTTATAGATAGGTTAATGGAGGACACAATAATTTGATTTCGGTGAACATAAACGGCCTTAGCCATAGAAAACATCGCCCGGTCACACAGAATGAGGCAGTTGTGAAATTGATGATGATTGCGCATGATCTGTGCAAGCTTGATCTGATATTGGGCCAGCTTTTGAAAATCCATCATGCAATTTAATATGTTGGGGTCGCTATGATTAGGCTGTATGGAATCTAGATCACTATGTAGGTGGTTGCTTAAGGAGTCATTTTTCACGGGGAGTCAACTCCTGAATTTTAATTTAATGAACAGTAAGGGCATCGTAGGACCAATAAAGAACGATCAAAATGTACAAATTTCTAGCTATCGGACAAGCTTTATAATAAATATTACTATATCACGCCTGTTGAATAACCA
>NZ_JBITPH010000097.1:0-1531 GCF_050467685.1 Paenibacillus sp. NRS-1782 | reverse complement strand
AAGGTATCAGTTATTGTACCAGTTTATAATGTAGAGAAATACCTGCGGAAATGTTTGGAGTCATTAGTTAGTCAAACACTAGAAAGTATTGAAATTATTGTGGTGAATGATGGGAGTACGGACCAATCATTCGGAATCATAAAAGAATTTGAAGTAGCATACCCTGGCAAGATTGTGTCAATGACAAAACCCAACGGTGGATTGGGTGATACGCGTAATTATGGACTGAAATTTGCTAAAGGGGAATACATCGGATTTGTAGATTCGGATGACTGGGTAGATCGGAAGATGTTTGAAGCGATGTATGGGATGACTCAACAAGGACATGATATCGTTTTATGTGACTTTATGGTCGTACAGGATGGATGGGAAACAGGTCATGTAGCCAAAGGGTTTAGGGGAGTACATTTCAATCCCCAGGAAATCGTTATTAATTCAATTGACCCGGCAACAGCCTGCAACAAATTATATCACAGGAAATTTTTTCAGATAGCTGAGTTTACTGATGGATGGTATGAAGATATCGGAACGACTCCAATCTTACTTTCCTATGCTCATAGTGTGGGATATTTGGAATTAGCTTTGTATAATTATAGACAGCGAAGTGGCTCAATCACTTATAGTGCAGATGAAAGAACAAAGGATGTAATTAGCTCTTGGCAACGGGTACTAGATAACGCTCACGCTAATTACAGGAGAGAAGCAGTATTTGCAGTATATAAGAGTATAGTTACATTTATAGAATTCAAGCCAGCATTTGCGGATGATTTTTTGGAATACGCCTATCAGAACCAGGAGCTATTTCAAAAGAATGAGTACTATCAAAAGAGTATACGAAGTAAGTCGATAAATGACTTATTTCAGATGAAATTAATTCCTAAGAAGCTACATTATTTCTGGTTTGGGCATGGACAGAAGAGTGAATTAATTGAACGTTGCATAGAATCTTGGAAAAAGCATGCAGGCGGATATGAAATTGTGGAATGGAATGAAAGTAATTGTGACATTAATGAAAGCCAATTTGTAAAAGAGGCGTACGAGGCGAAGAAATGGGCATTTGTAGCAGATTATTTTCGAATTAAGGTGATACATGAACAAGGGGGGTTCTATATGGACACGGACGTAGAGCTTAAGGCCCCTCTTGACTCCTTAAGAATAAGTAATTTCTTTTTTGCTTTTGAAACGAAAGATAATATCAATGCGGCTATTTTTGGAGGAATACCAGGCTTTGAGTTAGCAAGAAAATGGTTGGAGACGTATCAGCACGACACATTTAAAAAGGAAGATGGGACGTACAATATGAGTAACAATATTGTAATTCGTCTTACAGGATTGTTGAAAAAAGACTATAACATAAAATTAAATGGGAAGATGCAGACCTTGAAGGATAATGTTAAAATTTATCCTGCAAATAAACTAACCATTGATGTATATGATGGTAAAAATTTAGCAGTACACCATTTTGATGCTTCGTGGTGGGATGTAAAAGATGAAGTATCCTATAAAAATGTTGTTTTACAAGATTATTTTA
>NZ_JBITPH010000096.1:0-2628 GCF_050467685.1 Paenibacillus sp. NRS-1782 | reverse complement strand
GAGCAAGGCGGTGCGGCGCTGCACCAATTTGGGTATGAGCGGGATGGGAATAAAAACATCATCGGACGTACACAAAACGGAACCACGGATCAATTTGGATATGACCCGTCCAACCGAATCGCCAGCGAAGCCGCAGGTGAGAAGAACAAGAGCTACGGCTACGATCCGAATGGAAACCGAAGCGCGGAAGGCAGCGGCAAGGTGTTCGGTATGGAAAACGCCAGTTATGGCTATGATTCTGTCAGTCGTCTGACAAATGTGAACGGTGAGGGGAAAGAGGTCAGGTACAGCTATAACGGAGACGGGCTGCTGTACGAGCGTACGGAGGGTGGCCAAACGACCCGGTATTACTACGATGAAGAAGCGAAGCTAATGGCGGAAGCCGAGGTTGAAGGTGGAACGGCGAAGATCACGTACGCTTACGTGTATGACTTGTCCGGTCAACTATGGGCGAGACAGGACAAGGCCAGCGGACAGCTGCAATATTATCAGCTGAACGGCCACGGGGATGTGGTGGGCCTGAGTGATAGCTCGGGTAAGGAGCTGAACAGCTACAGCTACGACATCTGGGGCGGCCCGAAGACGGTGAAAGAGACCGTACCGAACGTGCTGCGCTATGCTGGCGAGTATTGGGACGAGACGACCGGACTCCAGTATTTGCGCGCACGTTGGTATGATCCGGGCACAGCGCGTTTTATGGGCGAGGATACGTATCAGGGCGAGATGAGCGATCCGCAGAGCTTGAATGGGTATGCGTATGTAGCGAATAATCCACTAATTTATGTAGACCCGAGTGGACATTCTTTTGAAACCCTTGATTATCAGGAACTTAGAATATTACTAAATGAAGCGAGGGTTAAATCGAGTTCCAGCAAGAATCAGGATTACCAGGTATACAAGGACTTCATACGGAAACGATATGATTTTTCGTCGGTTTTTGGAGGAGCAAACCAGTACAATTACTTATACGACCTGTTAACGGGAACGAGTGGCTATAAGAATAGTGCAGGCAAGTCAGATTGGGCAAGAGGACAGTTGTTAAGTGCATACCAAAATTGGACAGATGCCGAAGTCCTTGGGATAGCGGCGATGGGGATGATTGGTGATGTAAAAGTTGGTGGCAAAGGGAGCAAAGGAAAATCATTAAGAGGGTGTAATTGCTTTACCGCAGGGACGAAGGTTCAAACAGACGAAGGGGAGAAGAATATCGAAGACATTACAGTCGGAGATAAGGTTCTCTCGAAGAATGAAGAGACTGGGGAGCAGGCTTACAAGGAAGTTACACATTTGTATCGAAATGATAAGGAAATCATCTATGAATTGACCATAGGCGACCAAGTTATCGAAACAACCGACAATCATCCGTTTTGGGTTGAAGGTAAAGGCTGGGTACTAGCGGCTGACTTGCAGGTGGGGGATAAGCTACAGCAGAGCAATGGAAATACATTGGCGATTGATAACATTGAGAATGTTAAGCATGATGAAATGGTTAAGGTTTATAACTTTACTGTTGCAGACTTCCATACGTACTTTGTCAGTGATTTGGGGATTTGGGTTCATAATACTGGTTGTGATGTAATGAAAGTCTGGGATTTAGAGGGAACAGGCGATGCAATATCAAAGAAGACTCTAAAAAACATTACTGAGAATATGAAAAAGAACGGATGGGATGGTGACCCAATAGAGATATATCAAATAAATGGTAAAAACTTAATTGTAAATGGACATCATAGGGCTAAAGCAGCAAGGCAAGCAGGCATTGAGAATGTACCAGTTAAAATGTTAACAGAGCAGGATCTCAGAGACATTTATAAGAGAACTCCAGAGCAGTTGCTTAATGAATATTACGGAAGGTGATTGTAATGGGTTTAGAATCATACAACTTGTTATTGGTTCCACATGACTCCCAAGTTACTATTGAAGATGATATTGTTGATTATGTGGGAGGGAAAAGAATCCCTTTTTCCAAAGCAGTTGAAGCTATTTTATCTATAAAAGGGATTCGAGCATATGTACCACCCGATATAACAGTAAGAAAAAAGGCGGAATGTTATTATGTTTATTCAGATGTTAAAAGTATTGTTGAGATCGAAATAAACGCCGGATTAGTTGAAAAGGAAGGTATAGAGGAAATTTCGGTACGTTTTGCGGTAACTAGCAATGAAGAAACATTTGAAGTGGCTGTATTTATTTGCAAGGTTTTGAATGAGCAGCTACGAATGAAAACTATTGATATGCGCCTGAAAGAGGAGATAGACTTAACAAACGACTTTCAAATAAGAAGGAGTCAGAAAGCGTTTGAGCAAAAAAAGCGGAGATTTTACGAAATGTACTCCCTGCCCTATAATTGTATTACTGAACCTATGAACTGTGGAAAAGCATTTTTTGAAGCATTAAGGGGCAAGTAATTTGATATCAAAATAGAACTACTATAGTAACCGACCTTGGGGGCGACAATCCTCAAGGTCTTTCTTATCCCCCACCCAGTGCCGAATGAATCGGGCGGCAGTCTCAAATAGAACTTTACTCTCATCAGACCATATGATAGTTCTTCAAATGCAAATGTACGTACTCGTTCAAGTGTTGACGATTATACCCTAACCGGTCCTTAACCGCTATGATCAAGAG
>NZ_JBITPH010000095.1:0-1228 GCF_050467685.1 Paenibacillus sp. NRS-1782 | reverse complement strand
TTCAACAGGTAGGTTTTGAAGAAGAAATAGACGGGAAAAACGCGCAAAGGAAAGAACGGCATGTTTTGGCCATGGAGTCTGGGCAGCATCAAATAGCCATTTGAGCAGGACATAGACGATCAGAGCGCAGAATAGTTGCCCATAGACCGCATTTTCGGTCGTACCAAACAGGGTTGGAATATTCAAATGTTGCTTGATCCAACGGAAGAAGACTTCAATCTGCCACCGAGCTTTATACATCTGCGCGATGTGTTCTGCGGTCACCTGCATTAAATCGGTAACCACCCGAATTTCCCGACCTTCAAAATCTCGAAACATCACCACACGATGACGTTGCCTGGAACGACACTGAGGGGTTCCCAACTGGCACGTGATATCTCGAATGACAGATGAATCCGGCTTCTGGAGGCGGCGTAGCGCATGGGGTTTTTCTAAATGGACGTTGTCGCGAAGCCGTATGACAAACGATTGCCCATGGGTTTTGAAGTCGTCCAGACGCTCCAGTTTCCCATAAGCACGGTCCATCACCACAATGTAGTCCGGTTGAGCCAACGCTTCACTCACGGGGCCATCATGCCTTGAACCCAGCGTTTGTATCACTTGAAGAGGTTGCCCATTTTCAGCTCGTAAAGCGACATGAAGTTTAATGCCCGCACGCTCTCCGTGATACGGAGCCCAGGGTAGCCGTGTTTTTCCCACCGTCATGGTGGTTGAATCGATGAGGAGCAATTCTTTGGGAAACGTAAGTTTTCGGCGTGTTTCTCGGCTACATTTGTGAATGACCCGATGAAAAAGCTCCTTAAATATAGCAAAGGGGACTTCGGCTGCTTTGGTGGAAAACCGTGAATAATGAACGACAGGCAAACCACTAGAAGCAGCAAAATCTACGCCAGAGCGGTAACTGTCCCATTGCTCCAAAGCAGAAACACACCAGTATTGAAGTAAACGGGTTACCGTGAATTTGCGAGCCTTGTCTTCATAACCTGTATCCTCGGCAACCGTTTGCACTTCTTCGGGAGTCAGGATGGATTGAAGGATGGATGTAAACATGATAGAATTTTTCATGAGATCGTCCTCTTTCTGAATCGCTTGTTGGTACAAACGATTCTACAGAAAAGACGGTCTTTTTTCTACTATTTTTTGGTTATTCAACAGGCGTGGTATAAGCCAACAGTTTTTCACAGGCTCCTGAAGAAAAAAGGTTGTTTTTTGTGTTAGATACAATGGC
>NZ_JBITPH010000094.1:0-19607 GCF_050467685.1 Paenibacillus sp. NRS-1782 | reverse complement strand
CTAACTGATATCGGTTAGCCGAAAACATTACGTTCAACAGCTTAGTAACCATTTCTTTATCGGCTTTATTGGTTGATGTAGCAATATATTCAACATAATCTGGTAGTACACTTATATCTCCTGACAGGAGTTTATTAACGTAAGTATTACCTTCCGCCCAATGTTGAAACAAACCGATCCAACGTAGGGCATCCTCGTCCGTCTCCATAACCCAATCTAAATTAGCGTAGGCGTATGTATATTGTAGAGCTTGTTGATAATCGCCTTGAGCTTCACAGACACTTGCACACAACAGGTCAGCATAGGTGATGTACACAAACATCGGACGACTCAGCTTCTTAGTAGATTCCTTCCGCTCTCGGCTCTTTTGTTGGTGTTTTAAAGTATATTGGATTTTCGCTTTATTTCTCATTTTCCTTGCCATTTCATCAAGCCTATCCCATTGACGCAAAGACCTGTACACGTTCGCCAAGTCCTTCAATGCGTCAAGCTGGTCTATTTCATCTAGGCGCTCAACAAAAGCTTCAAATATCGTAGCTGCCTTGAGATTTCGGTTCTGATCGTCTCCAACCTGAATTGTGAATATACGATATTGACAGATTGCCAAGCGTTCAGAATGTTGGTACTTCTCCACTTCTGCTACATTCTCATAGAGCAGCAACGCAGCAGCATGTCGTCCCTGTACAAATAGCGCTTCCGCAATGTCATATAGTCTGGGCGAATACAACGGATTGTCCATAATATGTCCAACGATTCGACGGATCGCATTCAGCTTGTCCAGCTCTCCACAACGATATAATAGTGGCTCAATTCGCCGCCAATTCGGGGGAAGGTCGATGATGTAATTTTCTATGTATAGTTCGTAAAAATAGCCCTCCGGTAATCCCATGGCCAATGTGATTCGGTCAAGCTGTTGTAAAGAAACAGGACGATGTTGAGTAATCCAATTACTGAGTGTTCTTTGATAAACACCTGAATATTCCGCAAATTCTGCTAAAGTCAAGTTGTTTTGCTTTAAATAATCTTCCAACTCTGCTAAAACCGTAGGTGTATGCTTCATGTCATATCCACCCTTCACATAAAAATTCCAAATTTTTTATATTATTGCATTCTATTATTGTCCATAATTAACCATATGTCAATAACTATGCAACCAATATAAGCATTCAATTTTTGGCATGAAACGAAACAAAAAATACTCTCCACTAATCATTGCTGTCAACGGAGAGTATGATTCTATATATTTTTTTTCTCAGCAATAAGTAGACCTAGCAGTGTATATCCCCTGTACAATGTTCCTAACAATAGAACACCACCAGCAAAAGAAATGAGGATAAGTATCATGTTAAGTATAAATGGTAAGTAGGCGAAAAGACTGATATTCAAGGGCAGTCAATTACTCCTCAAGCTTCTGCAACTTAAAATTTTATAGTTAATTTGTATGATTAGTAGGCAATGATTATTGGAGTAAACGTGTATCTAAAACAGGCACATTTTATAGTGGCAATGTCATTCAACAGTAGAATAAATCCCCGCTGACCAGGTTAAGGTTTGCAGGGATTTATTTTGTTCCTATCCGTTTAAGCGCCTCCAATGGTAACGTAAGGCTGATTACTATGGTGGTGGTTAAGTGCTTGATCGGGCACAGTGAAAATAAACAAAAAGCTAGCCGCGATGACCAGCAGCACCATTTTTTTCAACATTGTTCATCCACACCTTTTCAATAAGATTTAAAAATGCCGCTTTAGTTTCTGGAACCGCATAATCCTGAAAGTGCAAAAATAGACCCATACAATTTATAAAATAAGTCTCATTATTTAGTTTATGATAACTTATCATGGAATACATCAAATGTTTAAAACCATCAATGTAAGAACCTCGATGTAAATCATAATAAGCTAATTCGTAACGAAACCATGCGATATAGTCCGGTATCACCTGTTGAGTATACATATCATCGAGTGGAGGCTCTTCAGAAAAAGAATTAATCTCCGTTTTAAATCGTTGAAGTATATCATCCACGTGCAATTCAAATCGGTTTGCTGCAATGATAACATTCAACAATTTGGAGAGTTCCTCTTGTTCATTAGAGCCTGATGTCGCTGCAACATATTCAACATAATCTTGAAGCACGCTTATATCTCCAGACAACAGCTTATATACGTAAGTATTGCCTTCCGCCCAATGTTGAAACAAACCCATCCAGTGTCGGGTATCCTCGTCCTTCTCTTTGACCCAATCTAAATTAGCGTAGGCATATGTATAATCTAGAGCTTGTTGAAAATCGCCTTGGGCTTCACAGACACATGCACACAGCAGGTCAGCATAGGTGATGTACACAAACATAGGACGACTTAGCTTTTTTTCGGACTCCTTATGCGCTCGCTTCTTCTGGTGATGTTTCATCGAATATTGAATTTCCGCTTTCACCTTCATTTTACGAGCTATTTCATCAAGCCTATCCCATTGACGCAAAGACCTGTACACGTTCGCCAAGTCCTTCAATGCGTCAAGCTGATCTATTTCATCCAAGCGCTCAACAAAAGCTTCAAATATCGTTGCTGCCCTGAGATTTTGGTTTTGATCGTCTCCAATCTGGATCGTGAATATACGATATTGGCAGACTGCCAAGCGTTCTGAATGTTGGTACTTCTCCACTTCTGCTACATTCTCATAGAGCACCAGTGCAGCAGCATGTCGTCCTTGTGCTAATAGCGCTTCTGCAATTTCAAATAGTCTAGGTGAATAGAGTAGATTGTCCATGATTTGTCCAACGATTCGACGGATCGCATCCAGCTTGTCCAGCTCTGCACAACGATATAGCAACCGCTCAATTCGACGCATATTGGGAGAGTGTTCGATGATGTAGTCATCTATGAATCGTTCGTAAAAAAAGCCTTCCGGTAAACCCATAGCCTCAGTGATTAGATCAAGCTGGTTAACAGATATAGGACTATTACCAGTTACAATGCCGCTTACAATCCCTCTGTTAATACCTGCAATATGCCCGAATTGCGTTAGGCTCAAACCCTCTTTTTTTAGGTATTTGCCTAATTCCGCCCGAATCGTAGGTGTGATTTCCATACATAAACCACCCTCCACATAAAAATTCCATAATTTTATATTCTTGCATTCTATTGTTCTCCAAAATTAACCATATGTCAATATATTTTTTTGCTGATGCTTAAAGGTTAATTTTAGCATATTCATGCATATGGAAATGGAAAGGACGAGTGATGGAAGCGGAAGTAAGAGGGCGAAAAACGCACTTCATACAGAGCGCGACTTGTGAGCGAGGCGCTGGGGCATCGGTAAATGACGATCTCTGAGTACGAACAGTACGTATTAGTTTCAATCCACGCACTCACATGGAGTGCGACGAAAAATACGGGTTTGTACTCATGTTTAATGTAATATTTCAATCCACGCACTCACATGGAGTGCGACGATTTTTCGGAACCGTGTTGCGTTCTAAGTATATAATTTCAATCCACGCACTCACATGGAGTGCGACGTCCCTCTTGTACCTTGTATAAGACTGACCATCATTATTTCAATCCACGCACTCACATGGAGTGCGACCCGAACCATCCTATTGACCGGAGGCGTGGATGTGCAATTTCAATCCACGCACTCACATGGAGTGCGACTTGCGAGTTCATTTTGCTTAAGTGCGTAATCTGGTGATTTCAATCCACGCACTCACATGGAGTGCGACCTGCATGGCTGCGGACAAACGCCTCTGCTGTCCAATGATTTCAATCCACGCACTCACATGGAGTGCGACGAGAAAACAATAATCGGAGCAATGCCGATCCCAAAAATTTCAATCCACGCACTCACATGGAGTGCGACTGAGATACAACTTCTTATCAAGTTCCCCTAATAGGAGATTTCAATCCACGCACTCACATGGAGTGCGACCAAATGACTTGTTAGATGGGTTAACTGAGTCAGATTTCAATCCACGCACTCACATGGAGTGCGACATCTTGTATAAGTTTGCTCATTTCTCGCACCAATTTCAATCCACGCACTCACATGGAGTGCGACACCATACTCTAAATTTAGGTTCATGCGATGTTTATCATTTCAATCCACGCACTCACATGGAGTGCGACCAAAGCGGCACACACTCCTTAGAGGGAATAACCTTATTTCAATCCACGCACTCACATGGAGTGCGACGCCGTATAAATCGTCCATATCAAAGGGGTTGTTAAGATATTTCAATCCACGCACTCACATGGAGTGCGACAGCCTGCACCAAAACCAGCGCCCAAACCAGCGACTAAATTTCAATCCACGCACTCACATGGAGTGCGACGAGTAAAAACGGAAAATGGACGTTCAGTGAAAATATTTCAATCCACGCACTCACATGGAGTGCGACTGTGGATGTAGACACTGGCGTTGCTACAGGATTGATTTCAATCCACGCACTCACATGGAGTGCGACAAGTTGCAAGGTGGTTGCGTCGGTAGTCGACTACAACATTTCAATCCACGCACTCACATGGAGTGCGACCGTCTGTATAGAGTTTCATAGGCTCACCTCTTCGTCATTTCAATCCACGCACTCACATGGAGTGCGACTTGGGTTTTATAGACTCACTCCAGCAGCAAGTAAAGATTTCAATCCACGCACTCACATGGAGTGCGACCCTCCCACCGAAACTTTTGTACCGTTCACTTTCATAATTTCAATCCACGCACTCACATGGAGTGCGACGGTAAAGGTCAGGTGGATTTGTTTGAATTAATGTATTTCAATCCACGCACTCACATGGAGTGCGACCTCAGGGCGTACTTGAGGTGATCGGGAAGTATGAAGAGATTTCAATCCACGCACTCACATGGAGTGCGACCTTATTACGACTGAAAGAATTACGGATAACAGTGATATTTCAATCCACGCACTCACATGGAGTGCGACGACACGATCAAACATGTACTGGATCGGGAGGGAACATATTTCAATCCACGCACTCACATGGAGTGCGACGCTGCTTGACATAGCAAAAGTTACGGAGCATCAAAATTTCAATCCACGCACTCACATGGAGTGCGACAGCGAAAATGTGGTGATTGATACCCTATTGGTATCAATACCATACATTTTAGCAATAAACGATGCCGAAAAGGCTTGAATCAAGCATTGACATTCACCCATTACAACCCATCCAAGTCCTTTTCGACAAATTTCGAGGTGCGAAGGAACCGGGGTTTTTATGTGAGCTTCACATTCGCACTTTATAAAATGAAGTATTTGTGTCTATCCAGTTGAATCCAACATACATTTAAACACGCAGTTTCGCAACCTTTTCGGATCTTTTTTTCCTTCTCTTTCCACCGTACAAGACACGCTAGACAATCGAAGACCGTTCATCCAGAAATTCGGATGGGGAGCAGCCTGTCAGACGTTTGAATATCCGATGGAAATAGGAAACATCACTATACCCCACATACTCTGAAATTTCACGAATCGTCAGTCGGGATTCGGTCAGCATGTAGATGGCTGTTTTAATACGCTGCGTATGTACATGCTCGCTGATCGTTTGGCGTGTTACCTCGCGCAGCAGGGTGGCTGCGTAGTTGGGCGTTTTACGGATCGCGTCGCCAAGCTCCTCCTTCGTCACCTTTTCCCGATAATGATTCTGAATATACTGCTTCATATGCTCTACATGCTTCTCTTTATCGCAAGAAACGGCACCCTTGTCCCATTCCTGATTGATATAAATCATCGCTTCGGTCAGCAAGCAGTCAGCCATCATGGCATAGTAGCTCGGACGCTCCGTCCATTGGTAGTACACCGACTTGATCCGTTCATGCAGCATATCGTAGCATCCGAGCTTGATCAGCAACGGCTGGTCTGTATTCAGCAGGGGAAGTGTGTGGTTCGTACATGTTTTGTGGCAATGTATCACATACTTGGTATGAAAAAGTGTAGGAATGCTCTTACCGTAGTAAGGCAAATGTCCGGGTAGAATCAGCGCTTCTCCCTTGCCGAGAATAAACTTGCAACCGTTCACCCAATATACACATTTTCCAAAGGTAACCAAAATGAACAGTAAGTCATCGTCGCTGCTATTCGAGCCAGCCTTTTCGTACCAGTCTATGCCATGGTCCTGTCGCATGTCCGTCATTGTAATCACGAGGCCCACTCTCCGATGTCTTAAAAAATTATTGTACTGTAGTACATTCATCATACTATAGTTCATAGTCTTGGCGCACGGGTACAGGTAAAATAGAATCATAGAAGTTTAATAGATAGAGAACTGAGGATTTTGCAAAAATCCTGAAGTGAAAGTGGATAGAAACCAAACAGTAAAGACATTCAGGAGGATGACATTACTATGCTTAAAACGAAAATTATCTGTACGATGGGACCTGCCTGCGACTCCATTCATTTGTTAAAAGAAATGATTCAGGCCGGTATGACAGTAGCACGCTTGAACATGGCTCACGGTGAGCTGGAAGATCACGTTAAACGTATTGAAAATGTGCGACAGGCTGCGAAGGAACTGAACACCTTTATTCCCGTCATGATGGATATCAAGGGACCGGAAATACGGATTGGCAAGCTGAAAGAAGCGTCCTGTCTGCTGAAGCCAGGTAGCCAGCTTATTTTGACCACGGAAGAAATTTTGGGGGACGAGCATCGTATTTCGGTTAACTACCCGGATATGCCCAAGGATATCAAAGCAGGCGACCGTATTCTCATTGATGATGGCTTGGTCGATCTGACTGTAACCTCTATTGAGGGAACTGAAATGATCTGTAACATTGTAAGCGGCGGTATTTTGAAGCCGAGAAAAGGTGTGAACCTGCCAGGGATTCATACGACCCTTCCGGGCGTAACAGAGCGTGATGTGAAGCACATCCAATTCGGGGTGGAGCAGCGTATTGAGCTTATTGCGGCTTCTTTTGTGCGTAAAGGCGACGATATTCGCGAAATTCGCGAGATTTTGAAGGGACATAACGCTGAGCATGTACAAATTTATTCTAAAATTGAAAATGCCGAAGGTATGGAAAACCTCGATGATATTATCAAGGCTTCGGACGGTATTATGGTAGCCCGTGGTGATCTGGGTGTTGAAGTGCCGATTCAGGACGTACCTGTGATGCAAAAGGAAATGATCGACAAGTGTAATCTGGTCGGCAAGCCGGTAATCGTGGCTACACATATGCTGGAGTCCATGCAGGTCAACCCCCGTCCGACGAGAGCCGAAGTCAGTGACGTATTTAACGCCGTGATGCAAGGAGCCGATGTGGTTATGCTGTCGGGCGAATCCGCTGCGGGTAAATACCCTGTTGAATCCGTACGGACAATGGCTGCTGTAGCTGCCAGAGCTGAATCGCAATTTGATTATCAGGAGCAGTTCGATAAGCGCAGAGCACGCCAAAGCACGAACATTACCGAGGTCATCAGTCAAGGTGCGGTTAGTTCGTCCCTGGAGCTGGATGCCAAAGCGATCATTACGTCTACGGCCAGCGGCTTCACGGCCCGTATGGTGTCCAAATATCGTCCGAAGGCTCCAATTATTGCAGTTACCCCGAACAATACGGTGTTCGCTAAAATTTGTCTGTTATCCGGAGTATTTCCGGTTAAAGGCGATAAGGTAGTGACGACGGATGATATGTTCGAATCCTCCATCCGCAATGCCCTGAATGCAGGGTATATTCAAAAAGGAGACACCGTTATCGTGTCGGCAGGCGTTCCTGTCGCCGAGGCTGGTGCCACCAACCTGATTCGAGTACATCAAGTGTAAGCGTAGATACAGACAGCAGAAAGGCGCTGATTCCCAACGGGCTCAGCGCCTTTTTTACATACTATTGTGTTGCAGGCTTACAGTCCAAACACACTTTTGGCCACGACCTGCGTCAACTCGGCCTTATGGGCTTGGTACTGTTCAGGCGTAATGCTCTTGCTGGCCAGCCGTTGATCCAACTGCTCTGTCAACTGAGCCACCTGCAAATCAACGACAGCCTGAGCATCCCGTTCATTATATTGTGCAATATCGGCCAAGGTTTGACCGTTATACAGCTCATCATACAATTGCTCATCCGAGGATACCCCCAGTGTTTCCAGCAGTTCATCATCCTTGGAAGCCTCACTATCCTGTAGCTGAAGGGCTCTCTCTGGAGCCAGCGCAGAAGCATTGGCCCGGCTTCCCCATGTAGAGGACTGCCCAATAGACAACGCCAGCAACAAGGTGCAGATAACCATGATTCGTTTTCGATTCATAAGAGTAAAGTCTCCTTTTGATTTCTTTAAAATGCTGACAGGGTGGAACGGTATATGGATATCCAACGGGAGTAGTATTCATGCTTTTAGCCCATCTGGCTTTTATGTAGTTACCAGATTCTTAAATACATCATACACGCCCAATCTTAGCGCCAGATTAATACTCGTTTAAAATAAACTAAAAGTTCACTTTGTAAACAGGTAACAGCAAAAAAAAAATTCACTGATGCTCGCAGGATGGCTCGAACGATGGATGTGATCTATCCTTTGGCCCCTGTTTTTTTCTTTGACCAGATTTTTCGTATCCCATGCATACAGAGCAGCAGTAGAGGCAGTAAAAGGCCCATAGATAAGGAAAAAGGGGTCCATATTTTTGCATCCCAGGATTGCTGATAGGGGACATTGGGGTATATGATCACCGACATGACGATCAGGATCATACCGATAGGGAAGATCAGCGGACGATCATCTTTTAGATTAAAGATTTGGCTAATGGCTATCATAATGGATTGCATATACAGGGCCAGCCTGAAAAAGAGCGAGATAAACCACATAGCGGCCATGATCGCTTCAATACGCTGAAGAAAATTTCCAATGTTTATTTTTTTGGCTAATGAATAGCTCGGATACATACTTCTTGCTGTTAAATCATGCCCGAGAACCAAAACGGCCAATGCAATGACCACAACCAGAATCAACCCGCCGATCAGTCCCCCTGTTAAAAAAGCCCTGCGTGCTTGATCGGGCTGATCGACAAGCGGAAAAATCATGAGAAAAACAATATGGGTCAGAAACGCAATACTAATAAAGGACAAGGCACCAGACCAAACGGGTCCAACTCCCTTCTCCAGCATCGGTTGGGCGTTCTCCAGCTTGATATTGGATACGATTAAAACGACAAAAGCCGTATACAGCAAAATGAACAAGGGAAACAATAGTTCAGCAGAACGGGCTACCGTTTCCAGTCCCAGATGTACGCCCATCAATACAATGATCGCAAAGAGGATGTTGACCGCTTGTAGCGGCGTTTCCGGCATCATTTGAGTAGTCAAAAAATTCCCCAAATCATACAACACCGCAGCAGGACCCCCCAGAAAAAACATAACCATAAACAGCAGAGCAACAGACTTCCCCAACCACTTGCCCATAAGAGTCTCCATGATTTCAATCAGGGTCATCTGTGGATACAGGATGGTAATCGTGTTGTACAGCCATATCAATAGCAGCCCGGCGCCTACTCCAACGAGTGCTGCGATCCATGCATCCTGTTTAGCAGTGGCGGCCATAACAGAGGGGATGATGAGGATTGCAGTACCGATTGTAAATAATATCGTTAAGATCAACAATTGCCGTGTGGAAATTTTGACTTGCTTAGGCACCATCTTCACCTCTATCTTCACGTTTATCATCTGGCTTGTTATTCTTCTTTGTCCCTAACCTTTTCAGAGCATGTATACTGAGCAGCAGTAAGGGAAAAAACAATCCCAATGATAGTATATAAGGAATCCACGTCTTGGTATCATAGGCTTGTTGATAAGGGACATTGGGATATACGATGATCGACATGACGACTAAAAGAATGCCGAGAGGAGGTACTAACTGTCGGTCGTTTTTCAAGCGAAAGATTTGGCCTATGGCTGTTACAATGGAATACATATACACCGTGATCCTGAAAAAGAGCGAAATAAACCACATCGTAGCCATGATCGCTTCGATACGCTGTAGAAAATTTCCAATGTTAATTTTTTTGGCTAAAGCATAGCTTGGATACATATTTCTTGCGGTTAGATCAGAGCCTAATACCAAAATAGCCAATGCAACGACCACGACCAACATTAATCCGCCAATCAGGCTTCCTGTGAAAATAGCTTTACGGGCTTGGTCGAAACGATTGACAGAAGCCGGGAAGATCATGAGCAGAACGATGTGAGGCAGAAAAGCTGTGCTGACAAAGGACAGGGCAGCCGACCAAATAGGTCCTACTCCAGCCTCCAGTACCGGTTGAACATTTTCCAATTTAATATTGGATATCACCAAACCCGTAAACGAAATGTAGAGCAGGATAAATAACGGAAACATCAGTTCGGCAGAACGAGCTATCACTTCCAGTCCCAGCAGAACAGCCAACAATATAATAAGCGCAAAAAGGATGTTTACCGCTGGCATCGGTGTTTCCGGTATCATTTGAGTGGTCATAAAATTTCCCAGGTAGAATAAAACGGTAACAGGTGCATTGATGAAAAACGTGGTGAAAAACAGAAGACTGACGGCTTTGCCTAGCCACTTTCCGAGCAGGGCTTCCATAATTCCAATCAGGGTCATCTGTGGATACAACGCTGCAAGCTTGATGTACAAATACAAGATGAGAAGCCCGGACCCAACCCCAACAAGCGCAGCAATCCACGCATCCTGCTTGGCTATCTGCGCCACGCCTGATGGTATGATGAGGATTGCGCTCCCAACCGTATATAAAGTCGTCAGGATCATAAGCTGACGTGCTGAGATTTTGATCTGCCCGGGCACCAATTTCACCTCGTCTTATTTTATTAGACCAATATGGGTTAGGAAATCGCTGAATGGTCTATACACGGCTGCGATCCAATCCAGAGGAGTGGGAACAAACCAACTTAATGCCTTGGCGCTGCTGAGTCCGACCCCAAGAAGGAGCAGGATGGAAAACAGCCAAAGCTCTTTTGTTAACCCTTTTTTCCGCATGTACGGAACCTCAAACAGACTGATTGCAGCAGCGACCAGCAATATACCCAGAACGTTCACTATTTTAGGCAGCATCTTTTAACACCTTCTTTGGTAGGTTATTCCTTCATATCATTCAGGAATGAGCTGCCAATCGTGCCCACGCGCCGAATTTTGAAATCGACCTTAATGTCTACGGGCAATTCTACAAAATGCTCACGATTCCAATTTTTTTTCAGCGAACTCCAGGTTTTCGGATCAGCGCGGTGAATGGCCTCACCGAAACCGAAAATGTCGGCTTTGTACAATTTTTGAGCTTTTCTGACGGCTGATTTCATAATTTCTTCGATCTTTTCTTCTTCTTTTTTCTCTACCTCATAAATCGTACTCACCTTGGTCAAATCCAGGCCCTGACACTCGACTTCTCCTACGTTGGCCTCAACCTGCATTTTAACATTGACCCGGGGTTCTCCCCTGTTAACGCTCCCTTTTATAGCGGTTTGGGTCCGAATGATTTCTGTGACAACTTTGCCGCCTTCGGGGCAGGCTACAAAGCCGACAGAGCTTCGCACTTTCCCGAGAATGAAGTTGTAGCCCCTGCTTTCAGTTTCGTTTAACCATCCGATTAACTTGTCTTTTCTGAATACAGCAAGTCCCGAATACTGTAAACGGACAGGAGGGTTGATCGTTTGGACATTTTTGTTTAATTCTCCCATTTCTGTATTTCCGATAATATGAAGTCCTGTCAAAATAGGCTGCATTCCTTCACTGGTAAGAGCTTTAATCAATTCATCCAAGGTTACCGTCATACTGGGCGACCAGTTTCTCTCCGATGTTTCCAGGGCGGAGAAAAGATCATTCGCCGGAATCGGGTCCAGGGGTGTCATAATTTTCAGTGTGTCCTCTGCACTGGTGCCCTTTGACACCACAATATAAAAATCAGTGCGGAACTGATGATCCCTGGAGAGTAAATCCAGAGCTTTTGCCATCCCCTCCCTCGCTATCGACTCACCGATTACGCATATGCGCAGGTGAGAAAAATACATTTTTCGGGGACTAAGCGTCGTTATTTTCCGGATGGCTTCAAACACGGTGTCAGCTTCTGCTGTGTACAACGTGGCTGGAGCCCCACCGCTTGCTCCTTTTTTGGCTGCTGCTTCTCCGGGGTCCACAACCTGGACGGAGACACGAAATTGATCTCCACGTTTATCGATCCCCATGCCGACGGCGATAGCAAGCTCATTCAGCTCCCTACGGTTCCAACAGCCCGTCAGAAGCAAGACGAGTGTAAACATCAGGAGCAGAAATGCCGTCTTCCGTTTCATCCCTGTCTACCCCTTTCCGTCTGTTCCTGTCTTCTCTGCTTTATTCCCGTGGTTTTCGGGGCGGGGTGCTGCTTCGGCGCTTCACATTTTTCTGATTTATCAGCCGGGGACGTGTAATCATCATCCAGTGAGGGAGACGAAAGATGGTATCCTTGGTGTCCGACGGTATTAAAGGGGCAAAAGGAGCCATATAGGGAATGCCAAACGAACGAAGGCTGCACATATGCAGGATGAGAGCAATGCCGCCGACGATAATTCCGAATAGTCCAAATGAAGCAGCAAGCCCCATCAAGGGAAATCGCAGCATACGGAAAGCAATGGACATATTATAGGCAGGCAGGACGAAGCTGGAAATCGCAGTAATGGATACGACAATGACCATTGCCGCCGATATGATGCCCGCCTCGACAGCCGCCTGTCCGATGACGAGCGTGCCCACGATCGAGACGGCTGCCCCGATGTACTTTGGCATGCGGACACCGGCTTCCCGCAATATTTCAAAAGTCAGCTCCATCATGAGCGCTTCGATAAAGGCGGGAAAAGGAACGGACTCCCGTTGTGCCGCCAGACCGATCAGCAGTGAGGTTGGCAGCATTTCCTGATGAAAGGTAGTGATGGCAACATATAAGGACGGACCCAGCAGGGAAATGAAAACCCCGGTGTAACGAAGTACCCGGATGAAGCTGCTGATGTCGGCACGCTGATAATAATCCTCCGCCGCATGTAGAAAGGAAACAAACAGCGCAGGTACGACAAGCACAAACGGGGTTCCATCTATCAGGATCGCGACCTTTCCTTCCAACAGCTCAGCGGCGATGACGTCCGGGCGTTCGGAGTTGTATACCGTCGGAAAAGGAGTAAATGTTTCATCCTGAATTAACTCCTCGATATATCCGCTTTCAAGAATGCCGTCTATATCAATGCGATTCAGCCGTTCATGCACTTCTTCGACCAATTTATGGTTGACGATGCCCTTGATATACATGACCGCGACATCGGTTTGGGTTACGTGGCCAATTTGTTTTGTTTCCAGCCACAGGTTCGGATCTTTAATCTTGCGACGGATCAAGGCCGTATTCGTGCGCAGTGTTTCCGAAAATCCCTCGCGGGGTCCACGGACAACATTTTCCGAGGCAGGCTCGGTGACTCCGCGATCCTTCCATCCTCGTGCGCTGGCCACGATTCCCTGCGTCTCACCGTCAACCAAAATGATCGCATCCCCGGACAACAGAGCGTTATATAAGGTTACAAAGTCAGTAACATCCCGGATGTCACCGATGGTCAATGCATAATCTTTTAAAATCTGCAATACATGGGAGGAGGTCTGGATGCTACGCTCCACGTCGCTGGACAAGCTGCTATCCAGCATCATCGACTCCATGATGAAGTCAGAGACTATATTTTTATCCGCCAAACCATCGGTATAGAGAATAGCAATGGTCTGGTCACCATCTTTGCCGATTCGAACTTCTCTGATGATGATGTCGGTACTGTTGCCGAGTGCTTGTCTGATCCGCTGAAGATTTGACCCGATATTTGCACTCAGCTGCTCCTCTGAGGGTGCAGAATGACTCTCACTGTGCTGGACAGGTGGCTTTTTAAACTTGTTGTGGATGCTTCTTGTTCGAAAACGCATGAACGTTCTCCCTCTCCTTGCAGATGCTTTTTAATCCAGTATGGACGCAGGAGGCTTCTGATAAACTTATGGTTGGAATTTTGATGGGTGGAAGGGGAATAAGAAAAGAAAAGAAAAGAACCTCTTTCACAAGAATGAAAGAGGTTCTCAGGCATTTTCACCAATTACAATTTAGGATTTTTTCCATATTTGTTCTCAGCAGGTTGACTGTCTTGGCATAAGAATACAATCAGGATAATAGAACCGACAAGAGGGATTAAACCGATCAAGATCCACCATCCGGTTCTGCCTGTGTCGTGCAGTCTACGGGCTATAACGGCCAGAGACGGCAACAGGACAGCCAAAGAATAAAGGTACGTCAAGATCGGAGTTAAGCCCACAAGACCATCGATCAAACTGATTATAAAAGTCGCGATCATACTGAACAGAACAAACATCCAGTATTCTGTACGTCGTGCTCTACCTTGGAATCCTACATAGTTTTTTAATCCATTTAAATACCATTGCATATATTTTCACCTCCCCAAAAAAGTTAAAGGTTTACTTTAAGGTAATTCAAAATTGCTCTTTTAGGTATATCGGCAGGAAGGATATAGAATTTTACTTGTAAAATTATGGTTTTAAAATGGGCGTATAAGCAACTGATTTATTAATGTTAATAATTTAATGAATAATTTATAAAAATATAAAATTACATATTGAATTTTCCACATTCATTGAATAATATAAAGGTACGGTTAACCGTCAGGTTTGAATGCGCCTTCTTAGCAGAAGGTACTTTTATTTTTCGAATAAATTGAAAGCGCTTTAATGTTTGTGTTTATTGGAGGTGATCATTAACAATGATGAAGGGTTAAAGAAGCTAATAAAAATACTAGCCTGACCGCCTTACTTCATATCGTCTTATGTTTAACAATCAGGTATGTTCAAAAACGAGAGGAGATTAGTTTATGAAGCCATTATTTTTTCGTAAAGTAACAGCAGCTTCTCTGGCGGGTGCGTTGCTGTTGCCTGCCTCCTTTGCAGGCGCCGAACAAACGCTCAATCTGGACACAGATGGGATTCAAGCTGCGGGGCAGATCACCCTTCAGGGTCAAAGCCAGGGGGACATTTCCATTCAAAGCAAAAAGAACGTTTCATTTAAAGAAACTTCCGTACATGATCCATCCATTCTGAAAGTGAACGATACATTTTATATTTTTGGTTCTCATTTGGCGGCTGCCAAGTCCAAGGACCTCATGAATTGGGATACGATTGCCACAGGAGTAGCAAATGGCAATGCACTGATTCCTAACGTCAAAGAGGAATTAAAAGAAGCGCTGGATTGGGCCCAGACAGACACGCTATGGGCAGCGGATGTTATTCAACTGGCCGATGGCAAGTTTTACATGTACTATAACGCCTGCAAGGGTGACTCCCCGCGTTCAGCAATGGGTCTAGCAGTTGCCGATAAAATTGAAGGGCCTTATAAGAATAAAGGCATTTTCCTGAAATCCGGCATGTGGGGCCAACCGGGTGAGGATGGGACGATCTATGATGCAACCAAGCATCCGAATGTCGTGGACCCGGACACTTTTTACGATAAGAACGGCAAGCTGTGGATGGTATACGGCTCCTACTCAGGGGGCATTTTCATTATGGAGATGGATGGAAAAACAGGGAAGCCACTGCCCGGACAAGGCTACGGGAACAAGCTGACAGGCGGTAACCATGCCCGTATGGAAGGGCCGTACATTCAGTATAGTCCGCAAACGGACTATTATTACTTGTTCCTGTCGTATGGGGGCTTATCGGCAGATGGGGGATACAACCTTCGTGTGGCTCGATCCAAAACACCGGATGGTCCTTTTTACGATGCTGAGGGCAACGATATGATCAAGGTCAAGGCGAATCCTGATAAGCCGCTTTTTGATGACGCTTCCATTGAGCCGTACGGTGTCAAGCTGATAGGGAACTATCTGATTCCAAGAGAAATTGGGGACTCGGGTACTGGACTGGGTACAGGCTATGTCTCGCCTGGACATAACTCGGCTTATTACGACCCCAAAACGAAAAAGCATTTTCTGATTTTTCACTCCCGTTTCCCGGGCAGAGGCGAACAGTTTGAAGTGCGGGTGCATGAAATGTTCATGAACGCTGACGGCTGGCCTGTAGTTGCTCCTTATCGTTATTCTGGGGATGAGGATTCACTGAAGAAGTTGTCGGAAAAGGATGTCCTCGGTCAATACTCGTATGTAAATCACGGGAAAGAAATCTCGGCCAATATTAAGCAAGCCGTGACCGTCAGTTTGGAAAGCGGCGGCAAACTGTCCGGCGGCGCAAGCGGTACATGGAAGCTTGGTACAGGTAATCAGCTGGAGATTACGGTGGATGGCACGAAGTACAAAGGTGTATTCCTGCGGCACCTTGATCCAGATACGGGCACCAAGACGCTTGCCTTCACTGCCCTGTCCTCCAAGGGTGTCGCGGTCTGGGGTACGCTAAAGACTGAGCAGAAGGCCAGCAAAATTGTAGCCGCAGTGCAGAAGGATTTGAGCTTGGGCGATACGAGCAACGTTTTTTATAATCTGACGCTACCTACTCAGGGAACACAAGATACCACCATTACGTGGGAGTCCTCACGTCCCGAGAACATTTCCGTGACAGGTGAAGTGTATCGTCCAGAAGCGGGCTCCCCGCCTGCAACGGTCACATTGACCGCGACCATAAAAAAAGACAAAGCAACAGCGAAGAAAAGCTTTATAGCCAAGGTTCCCGAGCAGGCTCAGGGTCCGCAGCTCGCGCACTACTCATGGAGTGAGGATCAAGGGACAACGGTCGTAGACAGCACATACAACAACTATGATGGCAAGGCATTTGGGGGAGCTACATGGGACAAGGAAGGGAAGTCCGGCGGAGCTCTTGTTTTGAACGGCAAGGATGGTTACGTGCAGCTGCCAGGTATGGTAACGGATGCCGAGGACTTTACTTTTTCCGCGTGGGTAAACTGGAAGGGCGGCGCTGCCTGGCAGCGGATTTTTGACTTTGGAAATGGACAGAGCCGCCATATGTTCCTGACCCCATCCCAAGGAAGCGGAGTGCTACAGTTTACGATCCATGAAGGGACGGATCAAAGCGTGCTTTCGAAAGCACCGCTGCCATTGAACCAATGGACGCATGTAGCGGTTACACTGGAGGGGAACACCGGAAGGCTGTATGTAAACGGTGAAGAGGTAGCTGTTAATGATAGCGTTACCTTTAACCCGAGAGAACTGCTGACGAGCGAGGCTTATCTCGGTAAAAGCCGCTTTGCTGCCGATGCTAACTTTAATGGCAGTCTGGATGAGGTTCAATTGTTTAACAAAGCGCTTACAATAGATGAAATTAGGGCATTGGCGGATCTTTGATGCTGGTAGAACCATAACGTAACAGAGTAGATGCAGGAGACGGGCTTATTATAGAAAAAATTCGTTTCCTGCATAATGTTTTGTATATTTATTTTTCATTTGCTGGTATAATTAAGAAGCAGTTGTGGATATACTGTTTTAAGTAGGCGTTGATGAATGACTTTCGCCTCATGGAATAACGGCTTGGACACATAAATAGAGGACAAGAGCACTCTGCATAATTTAAATTCACCAGTGCTTGCGTTTTCAATACACTTATGGTAATATGAGTATATTGAAATTGTGACCTGAGATTCGCATATTGTAGAGGGCTATTGTTTTAGGTTGAAATAACCTTGTGCAATATGTGAATTTTTATTTGTAAAAAATAAAGGTCATATAAATACATTTTGGAGGTAATTCCATGCAAACAGGTACAGTAAAATGGTTTAACGCAGAAAAAGGTTTTGGTTTCATCGAGGTTGAAGGTGGAAGCGACGTATTCGTACATTTCTCCGCAATCCAAGGCGACGGCTTCAAATCTTTGGACGAAGGCCAACGCGTAGAATTCAACGTAGTTGAAGGAAACCGTGGACCACAAGCTGAGAACGTTGTAAAACTGTAATTTAAAATTACAGCCTACTTCAAATGCCCCGAACATAGCGTTTGGGGCATTTGTTTTTATCTGTTCACAGGGCCGTTTTTGAACTGATTACATCTTATCGCTTTATAAATCATGAAGAAAGAGGGATGTTTATGTACAATTCACGGAAAAAGCCAATGGATGAGATTCCTGAGGAAATTACAACTGTCTGGAATTGCGCCAGCGATACGTGCAACGGATGGATGCGGGATAACTTCGCTTTTTCTGTCGAGCCGACATGCCCCATTTGCGGTTCTGCCATGGTGAAGGGCGAGAAAAAGCTGGCCATTTTGAATAATACGAGCTTTAATCATACCAAACAATCCTAATTGGATATATGTTTGTAGTGAAGGATGCCCCATAGCCGCTAACGGCGCTGAGGCGTCTTTTTTGTTTTTTGGAGAAGGCACTGCAAGGTGCTATTTTTGTACATCAGGATTTTGCGAAATCCTCACTTATGAATGTCTCGGTTCTCTGATTATGGAATGAGGGAAGGTTGAGATAGTATGCTCAGTAAGGTGGAATTAAATTCAGGGAGCGCGTCGTAGGGAAAGGGCAGATCGTCTGCAAGCCGATCATAGTTATAGCTTTGCCAAGGTCGATCTGATCTGCCGAATCCCCGAAGATCCACCTGAATACAGCGGTACCCGTAAGAAGGCAGCAGGGCCACCTGATATCCGTACATTCGATGATCCAGCGGTCAGCCGTGCACCATTAGAATGGGGATGCCTTCTCCTGTATCTTCTACATACAGCTTGACGCCGCGTTCTACCTCAACATAATGTCCCATTGCGTTCACCCCTTTAGAGTCACGAAAACTCGTTCTTTCTCACATATATGTATCGGGGGCTTAGCTCATTCAAAAAAAGGGATGGCAGAAGTCACGGTTTGAATGTATTTATTGTTAAAAAATGTATGTCATCCCGCATAGCGATAAGATATAATGATGGGATGAAATAGCAACGGGAGAGTGGAACCATGACACCATCAAAAACTTTAAAATGGATTACGGGCGGTCTAGAGCTATTTTTAGCTATTCCTGTTTTGGGTGGATTCATCGTCTTAAACTCTGCGTATACCGTATTGTTTTTTATGATGATTTTCCATATCGTTACATTAGTGCTATCGGTGGTAAACAAGGAGGCCTATTATGGATCTATCTTAGGGATCGTGACCTCTGTTGTCGGATGGATTCCGATCGTGGGTTGGTTGATGCATTTGCTTTCAGGTATATTTTTGATGATTACAGCAGCTCAACAGCCACGTTATCAAGATCGTAACTCCTATGATGATTATTATCGTTACTAATGTACAGACAGTTGAATCAGCAACCTGCTCTGTGGGATTACGCCGCTTGTGAACATTTTGTGTGAAGTGAGAAGAAGGCACTGTTGTTAAGAGAGCTTTGCGAAACGAATATAGTATCTGTAACATGAAAATACAAGCTCGTGCCAGAAGATCCGGTATCGGATGTTTCGCAATTGTTACGTTTCCGAAATCATCGGTTGGAGAGTACGTATTGAACCATGTGATCCGCCAGTGCATTGAGCAGCGCCTGGAGATCAGCAAAACCATTCTCATGGACGCGACTACGCCCGTCAAAAGCAACCAGTAAAGAATAAATCGAGCAGAGCAAAAGTAGCCCCTCCTTGGTAAAGGATGGACTACTTTTTTGTATGTGCGCCCGGCATGGGCG
>NZ_JBITPH010000093.1:0-1227 GCF_050467685.1 Paenibacillus sp. NRS-1782 | reverse complement strand
CTAGTACAGCATCAGTCTTTAAATTGTGGATAAAGACGTTTTAACTTGATGCGAGCATCCTTGGTCGTAAATTGCCAATCCACACCCTTTTGGCTTTGGTTACGGGATTGCTCCCAGGCGCTCAATTCATCCGACAATTCGGTAATGGAAGGAATACGACGGGCTAAACATTGACGAGTCATGACACTGAGTTCAATCTCTGCAATATTGAGCCAGCTTCCATGTTTGGGTGTGTAATGGATCTCCAGCCTTTTGGCTAAACGAAGAGCTGTTTCCGGATCAAATGCGTGATAAAGTGACGCAACGGAATGGGTGTTCAAGTTATCCATGACGAGTTTAATTTTAGGGGCTTGGGGATAATGTACGTCCAGCAATGCCCTGACCTGCTCGGCCCATTCTATTCGGGTTCGTTGGTTCCGCACCTCGACATGCCGCCAACCCACCAAAGGCTCTGTAAAGATGAAAATACTGCAAGTCCCATTTCGCTCGTACTCGCTATCTTCTCGTAGAGGTTTGGCGGGTTTCATGGGAATGGGCTGCCGGACTTCGTTCAGAAGCTGAAACGGTTTTTCGTCCATGCAAATGACCGGGCAGTTCACGTCGTAGGGTTCATGATACACTTCCAGTACGTCTTCCATCGCCGCTACGAACGCCGCGTTTTGCTGGGGAGGGATGCACCAGCATTTCCGGAGATGAGGCTTAAGTTCGCTTTTTTTAAAATACGATCCACGGTGTCGTAGGAAAGGCTGTCGATATATTGAAGTTCAACCGCTTTGTCTGCCAACAGGCGCAGCGTCCAACGACTTTTTCCCGTTGGAGGTTCACTGCAACTCAGCGCAATGATCTTGGCTTCCAACTCTCCGGTGACCTTGGGCGGATTCGGTGGAGTCAACCGCTTCTTTCGTTCAAGAGCAGCTTGCAGACCTTGCTCCGCAAAGACTTTACGTACAAGATGTACCGTGTTGGTGTGGATGTGGAGACGTTCTGCAATTTCCGTATCTTTTAACTTGCCCTCATTCCGATTCTCGTCTGCCCAGAGTAAGATTTGTGCACGCCGTATGGAACGGGCCGCAGTTTTCCCTGTCGAACAGATCTTTTGTAGTTTTTTTTGTTCTTCTCCGGATAGGTTGACCACATAAGCTCGTTTTGTCATAGTCGATACCTCTTTTTCTTCGACTATATCATACTTTCCTTTATTTAACTATTTTAAATCTGATGCTGTACTAG
>NZ_JBITPH010000092.1:0-8348 GCF_050467685.1 Paenibacillus sp. NRS-1782 | reverse complement strand
ACATTGAGTTTTTCGCTTTAGCCTATTTCCCTAAATATTTTGATCGAGCGTTTGGACAGTTTCACAAAGAGTTATTTTCGGAATTAAGACATATGCTTGCCCATACTGGATTGATTACGGCTTTCGGCCTCCCTAGGGAGCATGGAAAGTCAACGATCAGTTCTTTTTTATTTCCGTTGTATGCGACTTTATATGATAAATCACAGTTTACATTGATTATATCTGCCACGGAGCAGATTGCATTGCCCTTCTTAGACATGATCAAAGATGAGCTGGAAACCAATCAGATGCTGATTGAGGATTTTGGTATTCGTAAAGGTAGTCGCTGGAACAATAACGAGATCTGGCTCAAGAGTAAAGGTGGACTGGATTCCTGTATCATGATTCGTGGCATAGATGGCTCACTTCGAGGTATTCACTATAAGCATCATCGTCCTACCTTGGTTCTAATGGATGACTTGCTCAAGGAAGATACCGCACGATCCGAAGCCAAGCGCGAACAAATTAAAAATACATTTACAGATGTCATTCTGCCTATTGGAACAAGGGATACGAATATTCTGATCTGTGGAACCATTCTCAATGAAGAAGATATCATGGCCGATCTGCTCAAGGGTAAAATCCCAGGTGTGCGAAGTGTTCGTAAAGCAGCAGTGCTTCAGTTTTCAGAACGAGACGATTTATGGTCAGAGTGGGAGCGACAATATAATAATCTCCAAGACGAGGATAGGATCAATACGGCTTTGTCTTTCTTTATGGCCCATGAAAAAGAAATGCTAGAGGGTACGAAAATCCTGTGGAGCGAGTATTTGGACTATTATTATTTGATGTGCAAGAAGCAAGCTATGGGTGAAAAGTCATTTTTTAAAGAATTACAAAACGATCCGCGTTCAACAGACGAATACATATTTCAGGATATCATGTATTGGGACAGGCTACCTGAGTTTGATGAAATGGAAATGGCGATGTACATTGATCCAGCCATTAAAGCCGGGAAGAAAAATGACTATTCGGCTATTTCAATTATTGGTCAGCACAGGAAGACGAAGCAAATGTATGTCATCGACGGGAATATCTATAAACTGTTGCCGGATGATTTGTTCCAAGTGGCTATTGAGAAATTGAAGCTTTATCCTGTAGATAAGCTCGGCTTTGAAGTCAATCAGGCACAGAGCTATATGAAGCAAAAATTTGAAGAAGAGCTATGGAAGGCGAAGATACATACGCCAGTTGAAAGTGTCCATTCCAAGGGGCAGAAGCATGAACGTATTATTAGCTTGGAGCCGGAAGTGAAGAAGGGTCATATTCTGTTCAATTCAGATAACCTTAGATATAATAATCAGATAAAGGATTATAATCGAAATTGTACATATGATGATGCACCAGATAGTTTATATGGGGCTGTTCAATTGATTCAGTCTGTGAAAAGTTTAAAATTTTATGATCGTAGCTTGTTGTTTTGAGGCTTCTGTCAAAACTTCATTTTTATTTTATCCAATCTAACGGACAGGTCAGTTGAAAATACTTACTATTTACATGCGAACATACATTCTGTATTATGATAATATGATTTCCAAATTCAGGAGACATATTTACTGTGGGAATGTATATTCAGAATTAGAAGAATCCTATTATTACTGATGATGAGAAGAAAGGAGAAGAGAAAATGACGAAAACTGGAATTGTTTTGGTTGCTAGCGTATCTATAATTCGAACAGATAAAGTGTTGATAATAAAAGAACATAAACACACTGCCAGAAATAAATGGAACTTTCCAGGTGGGAGGATAGAGCTTGGTGAAGATATCCTAGACGCTGCACGTAGAGAAGTAAAAGAAGAAACCGGGTATGATGTCAAACTTACAGGAACAACAGGCATCTATAATTTTATGAGCAGCACAAACAATCAAGTTATTATGTTTCATTTTACTGGTGAAATTATTGGAGGTTCTCTGCAAATAGATAACATTGAGATCAGTGAATGTAAGTGGATTACAGTATCCGATTTATTGATTCCTAACCTATACGAAATTCGTGAGATAGATGTTATTAAACAAATTGTGAAAAATATCATAAATGAAAATAATTATTCATTATCTCTATATAACCAAAAATTAGGTATGTAGACACTACGCTAACAGGGAACGATAGTGTAATAAGGAACTACTTTATTATAGGTGGTTCCTTTATTTGTGAAAAAATTAAAACCAACAATTACATAGCCCATTTTGAAAGGAAGTATATATTTGCAAATAACTGAGTCTATCATTTTGGAATGTCTAAATGAACTCCAATCGGCTGCAATAGCCAAACAGAAATATTCAGATTACTACAATGGTCAGCATGCCATTCTCAAGAACTATGCCATGCAAGAAAGCCGCAGCAATCAAAAGCTCATTTTCAATTTCCCACGTAAGTTTGTAGATAACGAAGTGGGCTATTTGCTCGGTAAGCCAGTAAACTATGTGTCCAAGTCGGATCAGGATGAAGCCATTCATCATATAGATGTACATATGAGTCATTGGGTTAAGGAGCATAATCTACAGCTTCGGAAACAGTCTGAAATCTTTGGTGAGAGCTTCGAATTGAACTATATCGACTCCGATGGCCAGTTTTCAGCTACAGTATTATCCCCATTGAATGCCTATGTGTTGGAGGACGGAACAGCAGAACGAAATGTACTACTAGGACTACATAGATTTACGAGAAGGTTTGATAAGCAAGTGTATCTGGACGTGTATACCGATCATGAAATCCTACACTATACAATCAGTAGTGATGATAAAGGCAATCGGAGTAGGCAAAACCAATCACCCGAACTGAAATATATCGGCAAACATAATCACATCTTTGGAAGAATCCCACTTATCTCCTGTCCAGCCAATACGGAGAGAAAAAGTGGCTTCCATGATGTGATTTCTTTATTTGATGCCTATAACGCATTGAATTCAGACTTGGTCAATGAAATCGCAGATCATCGTAATGCCTATCTGGTGATTGAGAATGCCAAGCTGGAAGCCGAGGATTTATTGAATATGAAGAAAATGGGCATTATTCAGGTTCCGGCTGGAGGAAAGGTAAGCTGGCTTACGAAGGAGATAAACGATTCTTTTGTGAAGAACGAGTTGGATAACATTGAACGAAAAATTTTCGATATGATGGATCAGGTTAACTTTAATGAAAACTGGGCCAGTAATACGTCTTCCTTAGCGCTGAGAAACAAGCTGCTGAATTTGGAGAATAGAGTGGCGATGCGTGAAGCGTTGATGGAAAAGGCGATCAAGCAGCGTCTACGCAATTTCTTCACCTTTCTGTACATTAAAGAAGGAGTTCAATACGATTACCGTGATATCGCTGTGAAGTTTACTCGTAACTTGCCGACAGATTTAGTGGGGATGGCAGATGTAATCGTTAAATTGCAGCAAGTCGTATCTCAGGAAACGTTGCTCACGTTGCTTCCGTTTGTGGAGAATCCAAAGTTGGAATTCAATAAATTTCATGCGGAGCAGCAACGATTAGCAGATGTGAGTAAGGAGAAATCGAATGCATAATAAAAATAGGATCAAGCGGCTCGTGAAGAATAGCTGTGCTGGTTATCTCGGAACGAAACATGGCATCTCGAATTATTGCTGCTTACAAGATGGCCCATGTGTATTTTTCGCTCAAGATGATTCTTTGCCCCGTTGTAGCTATTTTGAACATGGAGTTTTGCCAATGGATGAAAAGTTAGAACGAGAATATAAGTCTGAGCGGAATATAGAATCTGAATTTAAAACAGTGCAACCGAGGGTGAACTGTCAGAAATGTAAGGCTACTTTTTCAGCGAATTCAAATCGACAGAAATATTGTGAGAAGTGTAAGGATAAGAATGCAAACGAAAAGTCGAAATTACGAATGCGTCAGATGAGAAAGAAACAGGCTTGATGTTACGCTTTAGAGGTATAAAAAGTCCAATAAACTAAGGATGAAAAACAACCCAAAATGAGGAGTTGGTATGTTTGTACCTATTTCTCGTTTTTACGTTTTCTAAAGCGTAACATCATTGTAGCAGATATGACGTTAAACGAATTCAACATACATATACGTGTTCGAAAGCTCGACCACAAACAGACTCGTTGTTACGCTTTAGGCTGTCAAAAATCCAAATGAAATAAGGGTTAAAAATACCTAAAAGTGGGGAGTTGGTATGTTTGTACCTTTTCCTCGTTTTTGCGATTTCTAAAGCGTAACATCATTGTAGCAGATATGACGTTAAACGAATTGAACATACATATACGTGTTTGAAAGCTCGAACCTAAACGGACTCGGTGTTACGCTTTAGGTTATTAAAAAACCGTATAAACAAAGGATGAGAAACAGGCAAAAGTGGGGAGTTGGTATGTTCGTACCTTTTCCTCGTTTTTGTGATTTCTAAAGCGTAACACCCCTGTCCTGAGCATGACATTAAACGGCTCCATACATAAATAGGCGTGTTCGGTTCTGCGTAGTCGAATGGGCAATAAAGGAGATTAACGAAAATGAATTTAGAACAAGTAAAGCAGTTAATTGAGGAAAACCAAACAAATGAGGAATGGCTGTCATATCTTCAGGGTTTGAATCCGTATAGCATAGAAGGGATAGAGCAATACATCCAATCTAATCAGCAAGCAAAAAGTTGGTTCGATAGCACCGTGGACAAACGATCAGCTAAATCGCTGGAAACATGGAAGGCCAACCATTTGGAAAGTGCAGTGGATGCTGAGATCAAGAAGCGATTCCCGGCTAAGGATGAAAAAGAAATCGAAGTCGAGAAGCTGCGAGCCGAAGTGGAGCATATGAAGCTGGAGAAACAGCGTGAACGATTAACCAGCCAAGCGATCAAAATTGCATCCGAAAAGAAACTTCCACTTCCGTTAGTGGATTTTTTTATTGGTACAGATGAAGAAGCGACGACAACGAATTTGGCTATGTTGGAACAATCGCTACAACAGGCTATCCAACAGCAAGTCGAGCAACGGCTCAAAGGGGATGGATATACCCCTCCGGCTAGTTCAACGAGTAGCACATTTACATTGGATTCGATTAAAGGCATGTCGCCAAACGAGATCAATCAGCATTGGGATCAAGTCAAACAAGCATTACAAAACAAACAATAATCAATAGAAAAGGACAGGGTGATTAGATATGACAGTACAACATTTTATTCCTACGATTTGGAGCGCACGTTTAAATGAGAGTTTGAAAAAGAATCTGGTGTATGGGAACGTGGTCAACACCGATTATGAAGGGGAAATTCAAGGCCAAGGTTCCACGGTGAAAATCAATTCGATTGGTGCAGTAACGATTGGCAATTATGACAAAGTAGCTGGAATCGGCAATCCACAGGAACTGGATGCTACGCAAAAAACGTTGGTGATTGATCAGGCCAAATATTTCAATTTTCAAGTGGATGATGTAGATGCTGCTCAAGCGAATGTGAATCTACTGGATGGTGGAATCGTGGAAGCCTCTTATGGACTCGCCAATGTGGTGGATCAGTATCTTGCTGGATTCTACACAGAGGTCAAAGCTGAGAATACGATGGGCAATGATACAGCACCTATTGTCCCAACGAAAGATACAGCGTATGATTTACTAATTGATTTAGGTGTGCTGCTGGACGAAAATAATGTACCTGAATTGGAACGATTTGTGGTGGTTCCTGCATGGTACTATGGCTTGCTACTGAAAGATGCTCGTTTCACGAAAGACCCAAGTATCATCCGCACAGGCTATTTAGGAGATATTGATGGCATGATCGTTTATAAATCGAATAACGTACCAAATACCGCAGGAGCTAAGTATAAAATCATCGCAGGTCATAAGAGTGCGATTTCGTTTGCAGGGCAAGTGGATTCGGTGGAAGCATTCAGACCAGAGAAACAATTTTCAGATGCAGTAAAAGGGTTACAGGTATTTGGAGCCAAATGTATCAAGCCTGAAGCCCTCGCTGTACTCACAGCCAATAAGTCTTAATTGAAAGTGGATGATATGAGAACACATTATAATAGAAGAAACACGTTCGGGGTATCCGTTTTGGATGCCCTATTTTTCATTTTTGGAGGGTGATAAAATGTGGTTTTTGAATCAGGAAACAGGCTGCACATGGGAAGTCACAGATCAGGAGCTAATGCTGCGGTTACAAGCCAGTGGGCATTATGAGCAAGTGGAGGAATCTCAACCAGATGAGACTAAGCAAGATGAACCTGTAACGAAAGTTCAAGCTGCCAAGAACATGAAGCGTACCGAGAAGGAACAGGTAAAGGAGGTTACAGGAGACAGCACATGAGTGAGCTAATGGATTTGATGAAACGATTATTGAGCATGGAGCCAACAGACATATCCAAGGATGATATCCTGATTCACTACTTAAACAAAGCCAAGGGTAATATTCTGGGCTATTGCAATGTAAATGTACTTCCTACGGAATACGATGATGTCATGGTCGATTATGCGGTGTATTTATATAAAAATAGGGATTCGGTTGGACTCATAAATAAGCAGGAAGGTGAACGCTCAGCCACCTATGAATCAGGCATTCCGGCAAGTATTCGACTTGCTCTTCCTTTACCTAAAATCAAGGTCGGGACAGATTAATGTTCTATGATACGAAGCTGGAAATTTTGAATGATGCTGATTTCAAACCTGTCCAGTTGATCATGGCAGATGTACAACCTTATCGCAAAAGCTTTTCATTTGAAGATGGTTACATACTAGAGACGACATATCGAGCTTTCTGTCCACTGGAATCCTTATTGCAATTAAACGGCTATGTTCGAATTAACAAGAATATCTTTATTATTTTGGATAAGAAAGAATGGAGCGATTATATGGAGTTGTATCTGTATTGCTGTAAGCAGCATTTTGCAATGGAGGTGAAGGAGTGACACGGAGCTTAGAACCCATGCTGGATTTCTTTCTACGAGAGAAGGGAGAGCTTGTACATATCAATGGTATGCGACAGCTTGCTCTAATTCAGGATGCGACAAATACCATTCAAATGACCGATGAAAAAATTATTCGAGCAGCAACACCCTTACATACAGGTGATATTGTGGACTATCGCTATGAACGGTATCTGATCACCAGTCAGGTGGATCGAAATGAAAAGTCTTGTCGAGGCAGAATGAAAAAGTGTAATCAACGGCTAGCTTTAAACTGGAATGGACAGGTGAAATGGTTTGATGCTGTGGTGGAAGCCAGAACGTTTTCAACGGAAACAGGAAAGGTTATTTCAATACCGGAGGGAAGCATCCTGGCCAGTTTACAGGACAAAGCAGATACGAAGGGCATTACATTAAGCCAACGATTCTACATTACTCATCAGCCTTTTAAAATAGTTGGAATTGACCGCACGATGAATGGCATCATCCAGCTAAGCTGCACATTGGATAGCATAAATACAGCTTATGATGACGTGGAACATAACATTGCAGACCGATGGAAATATGAGATTGCTCATACATATGCATTACATATCAATCACGGAACGATAGCCCATGTACCTCTAAACGAAACAATACCGTTGAATGTGACTGCTACGGATAATGGAAATGAGATAGCGAATCCGCCAATTACCTATACATCCAGTGATCCAAGTGTAATTAGCGTAGACCAGCAAGGTCAGGTTATGGGCATTGCTTTGGGACAAGCAAGTATTACTGCAAAACTAACGTATCATCCGACAGTGCTGAGTACCATTGAAATGAGAGTGGTCGAAACGGGAACGCATAACTATTCGATAGCCATTATCGGCAATTCCATCCTCAAAACAGGTCAAAGCGCTTCATATGTCAGTCATACCTATGATCATGGAGTGGAAGTGTTTGACCAGTCGGTAGAGTGGAGCCTACGGAATCAAGATGATTCAACTCCGATCATGGGGAGCATAACAGCCAGCACAGGAAATAGTGTGACGGTGAAAGCTGGAAGCAGTAGTGGAGCGAACAATAAAGTCCTTGTATTAACAGCCACCTTAGCAAGTGATCCTAGCATGACCATAGAAAAGACCATTAGCCTTAAAAATTTATTCTAAGTTTTATATCTATTGGCTTGCCTTAGAGGTTGAGCCATTTTCATTTTAAAGGAGCAAATACATATGCAACGAAAATCCATCGACTACCTACTCAGTCTGAGCCTTTTGAAGCAATTAAGATCACAACAGTTGATAACAGAAGAAGAATTTATTGCGATTGACCAGCTTAATAAAAAATCTTTCAAGTAGCTATAACATGGGCAGAAATGGACTTGATGATGTGCCGCAAGCATTATACCATGTGACCATATAAAGAAGATATCGAAGGGAGAAACACCTATGGCCCAAGCCACAAC
>NZ_JBITPH010000091.1:0-2474 GCF_050467685.1 Paenibacillus sp. NRS-1782 | reverse complement strand
TGCAAGTTTTGTAAGTGGTTCTCTTGTAGAAGGGCCTGCAATAGCTAAAGTGACTAAAGGTAAAAGTGCGAGTACGGGCAAAACAGCAAAAGATATAATAAGCAAATGTAATTGCTTTACGGCGGGTACGAAGGTTCAAACAGATGAAGGGGAGAAAGCGATTGAGGAGATTGAGGTCGGGGATAGAGTCCTAGCCAAAGACGATGAGACAGGAGAAATGGCTTACAAGGAAGTTGAATGGCTCTTTCAGCGTGATGTTAAGGAAACATATAATATCACTGTCGGCGGCGAGATCATAACGACTACTGATGAGCATCCGTTTTGGATTGTCGGCAAAGGTTGGGTCAAATCCAAAGACCTATTGGTGGGCGATATTCTTACAACCTCGGCTGGCAAGGAATTAGCCATTGAGAAAATTGAGGTTAAGAAGGAACATGCTACTGTATATAATTTTATGGTAAAGGACTTCCATACGTACTTTGTATCGAATCTTGGAATTTGGACGCATAACAGTTGTGGTACTGGATGGATAAAACATGACACGTACAATGAAATTCGTAATAAGTTTGGTAAAGATGCAGTAGACAAGTTTACTGATGCTATGAATAAGGGATTAGTTAGTGGACAAGGGGCAAATGGAATCAAACTCCTTTCAGGAGATGGGGTTAAGGTAGGGGGTTCTTTCTTTAAATATGAAATTAAAATAAAAGGTAAGTATGGAGATTGGAGGGTTTATGGTAACTATGACGCGAAATTAAATCGAATTATATTTAATAAATTTGACAAAGGAAAGCATTAGAAAAGGTGTGTTGATAATTATGAATGTTGGGGAATTAAGAGAATGGATTATTAATAACAATATCGAACATCGTTCAATAGAGGGATTCTGGATTGCGTTTAATAATTATATGGAAGAATCTCCAGATGAGTTTAAAATCTATTTTAATTCTTTTAGTGAACAGTTTTTGGATATTAAAGTACAACAAGTAGCGCTGATGATTAGTGATTATCCAGAATATGAATCAATTCATGTTGTAACGTACATTCCAATTATTTATAATTCCAGAACGATCGGGCTGTTCAGATTGTTTTTCTCTCTTGATGGTGTAGTATATGATGATTATTTTACACTAGATTGATTTTTCTGACCTTGAGGAGTTATCCTCAAGGTCTTCCTTTTACCAGTACCTATTATCAAATGAATCTGGATCGGCTACACTTGGCTGGACAGAAAACATAAGGGCTAGTAAAAGGACTGTCAACACTAAACTCAGGCAAAAGAGTGTAGCTAATGTAACCGCGCTGCTGACGCGAATTGTACGACCTACTTCGTCCATGACGGACATTCGCTATGAAGCCTATACCAAGCAAATAGGCGTATACGGTACACAAGGCGTGTTTAAAGTGATTTCACGCGCAGATGTGTACAGTACAACGGCAGGTAACCGTTTTTTAAATCAAACGGATTTCACCTATTCGGGAGAGGATCTAGCCAGCTATGGCAAAAACGCCGAATGGACGGTGACTGCTACAGGAACACGTACAACGGAAACCTTCCATTTCGGTAAAACCTTTAGAGGAGAGCATGCGCCCGACAAATCGGTTCTTAACCGTTATGATCAAGAGGGAGATTCCACCGGGTATCATGTAGACTACACGTATAAGGACGCCATGGACTGGAATTTGCCTGCGCAAATGCGAGAGTCCTATACGGAGGGGGGTTCTTCATCCGAGCCTGTCACGACCTCCTATGAGTACAATGAATATGGTCTCCCTTTGAAAATATCCCAAAGTACGGGGTCGGAGACGGTTCATACGTATAAAACCTCGAGTGAGCCTTTTTTCTGGGTACAACCCGTTCAGACGGTTAGGAAAATCAGTGAAGGAAAAACCGGAACGACAGTTCGAACCTATAAAGCAGAGGGCACATTGAATGAACTAAAAAACTATGAAGGCACAGCGCAGGGGAAGCTTTTATCACACAGCTATACTTTTTACAATGCAAAAGGGAATGTAAGCAGTCAGAAGGTTCTTATTGACGACAGAAACGATACGGATGTTTCTATAGATTATAAATCTTCCTATGGTTCTCAGCTCCCGACAAGGCAGCTTTTGCCTAAAGGTGTTGAGTATACGTATGACTACTATCCGACCGGAGAAATCAAGTCCCAAACCGATGCCAAGCGCAAAACGGAGTCCTATGTGTATGACGCGTTGGGGCGTGTAACGAAGGTGACTTATCCGAATGGCACTCAAACGGTGGTGGTATACAAGGATGATACGAACGATGTCACCGTCACCGGGCCGGATGGCGTGAGCGCGGAAAGATTGTATAATCCATTCGGACAGCTGCTCCAGCAGCAGGTGGATGACGCGATTTACGGATATGGTTATGATGATCACGGAGATAGGGTAGAAAGCACGGATGCCGAGCAAGCCACCACTCGCTACGCCTACGATGCTTTTGGACGGCC
>NZ_JBITPH010000090.1:0-16100 GCF_050467685.1 Paenibacillus sp. NRS-1782 | reverse complement strand
ATATCCAGCAGCTGGAGCTGTCACCTCTGTTCATTTGCAGGCTTCAGCGGTGCTTACGAGACATCTGGCCCCGGATAGCGTATCCGGTCGTGCGATTCAAGCGGAAAGCATCACCTCGGAAAAGCTGGCAGCACACTCGGTGCAAGCGACGAATCTTGCGGAAGGCAGCGTCGGTCCTGCACATTTGTCTGCGCAGGCCGTACACACCCAGCATCTGGCAGCTGGAGCAGTACAGGACAGAGCGCTGGCAGAGGGGGCAGTGAAGTCCGTGCATATCGCACCGGAGTCCATCCAGCCGCATCATCTGCACATCGGAACCATTCAGGGTGAGCATATCGCATCACAGGCGATATCAACCGATGCCTTGCAGAATGGGTCTGTTACGTCCGACAAACTGGCAGATGGGAGTGTGACGGCCGCCAAGCTGTCCGCCCACTCGGTGCAGCCGTGGCACATTACAGACGAAGCGGTGCAAGGAAACCATTTGGCAGAAGAAGTGATTCAATCAAGCCATTTGGCCCTAGAAGCCATCACCTCTGCCCATTTGCAGGCTTCAGCGGTGATGACCCGGCATATAGCGCCAGGAAGTGTATCCGTTCATGCGCTCCAGGCGGGGAGCGTGAACGCTGAGAAGCTTGCGCTTCGGGCAGTGCGTGCTTCGAATCTGGCGGAAGCTAGCGTAAGCTCTGTACATCTGATGGAGCAAGCAGTGCACCACATACATCTGGCTGATGGGTCGGTACTGGAATCGGCGCTGGCTGAAGGCGCGGTGCAATCAAGGCATATCGCCTTGGATTCCGTCCAGTCGGAGCATCTGCAAGCAGGTGCCATCCAGCCGCAGCATATAGGCTGGCAGGTGGTGTCGGAAGACGCATTGCAGGAAGGAGCGGTTACGTCCAGCAAGATCGTGAATGGAGCGGTACAGTCCTGGCATGTAGCCGAGGATTCCATTGAAGGCCGACACATTGGCGAGGCAGTCATTGATACGTATCACCTGAAGCCAGGGGCGGTGACGCTGGCTCAGCTATCCACAGATATTCACCTCTCGGGGCTTTTACCGGAGGAAGGTATCAGTGGCGACAGACTCCAGGCAGATAGTGTATCCCGCAGTCATCTGAAAGCACAGGCCGTCGACAGCGAGGTGCTGAGTCCGGAAGCTGTAGGATCGGAGCATCTACAGACCGCTGCGGTACAAAGCCATCACTTGGCAGAGCAAAGCATTGAAGGGCATCATCTGGTGGAAGGCTCTGTAGGCTCGCGTGAGCTGCAGCTGAACGCAGTGAAGCCAGAGCACCTGAGCATCACCCCGGTTCGTACTTGTGCCAATCAGTCCGCATTGCAGCAGTTTGGCAGAGCGCCGTTTCTTTTGAAGGGCAGCGAAGGAGAGACGGAAGTGACCATTGTATTCGCAGAGCCATTTATGAGTCCGGACTATACACTGGTAGCGATGACGAACCATCCTCTCTTTCATGCGACGCTGAAATCGCAGACACCGGATGGAGCGGTGATCGTCGTAACCAAATGGAACGAAACCGCGCACAACTACGGTATTGTTTCCTGGATTGCCATCGGTTAGTGAATGCAATTGTGTAAAACTTATAGCGTGCAGACTCACGTATTTTCTGAATACGGGGCTGCACGCTTTTTCATACACTTTTCACACATTTGTTCCACAATTATCCCGAATTCTCCTGATAAGCTAAAGATACTTTAAAGGAGAGGTGATACAATCATGAAAAAATGGACTAAAAATGCAGCAGCCGTATTGACCGTAGTAAGCATACTGGGAGGAGCAAGCAGTGCATTCGCCGCTACAGCGACACCAACGACAGCTACAACTGCATCAGCAACGAAAGCATCAGCGGTTACGACCCCGGCTACCAAAGCACCAGCAGTAAAAGCACCTGCGACAAAAACACCCGTGGTGAAAGCACCTGTAAAAAAAGCTGCAAAAGCTCATAAAGCAACAACAGCTAAAAAAGCTCCTGCCAAAAAGGCTGTTGCCAAAAAAGTAGCCCACAAAGCAAAAGCAGTAAAAGCGAAGCACCGTACCGTTAAACATCCTGCTAAAAGACAAAATGCAGTAAAACATAAAGCGACAGCTCACAAAACTCGTGCACACCATGCTGTAGCTAAAAAAGTGGCTCATAAAGCTCCAAAAGCAGCAGCTAAAGTGGTAACAACCAAGAAATAAGGCGGGAGCGTAATTCGCTTCCAGCTCGCCTGGCATATATAGCAGCGATTCAATGATAAGAAAAGACGGGACCGGGGACGGTATACCCGTCTTTTGTCTATTTTGCCAGGCTTCTGTTAAGCTTATAGAGAGGATGAAATCATCCAGAACAACGGCAAGGGGTTAAGGTCATGACAAAAATAGTGGTAGTAGATGATGACGTGTTCATTTTGCAATTAATATCTGAATATTTAAAAAAGGAATCCTACGAGGTGACTTCCTTTTCCAGTGGAAAAACACTGGTAGAGCATATCCGTACCGACCATCCAGATTGTCTCGTTCTCGATATCATGATGCCCGGAATTGATGGACTTTCCCTGTTGACTCAGCTGCGTGAATTTACGGAAATGCCGATTATTATGATCTCCGCTCGCGGGGAAGAAAGTGACCGTATTCACGGGCTGGAGCTGGGATGCAGCGATTTTTTAACTAAGCCATTCAATCCTCGGGAGCTGGTTGGCAGAGTCAAAGCCATGCTGAGGCTGACCAAGGCCGGAACATCTGTACCGGACGATAAGGAGGCAGCAGAGGCAGACGGAAATGTATGTCGTGCGGGCAATCTGTGTATTTTCCCTGAATTTCGTAAGGTAACGGTGGACGGTCAAGAGCTGAATCTAACCTCGCGTGAATTTGATCTGCTGCTGTTTCTTTCGAATCATTTGGAAAGACCTTTTGGCAGGGAGCATCTGATTCAGCAGGTGTGGAGCTATGATTTTATAGGTGATGTGAGGGTCGTGGACGATCTGGTCAAACGGATTCGTAAAAAGCTGGCGGAATACCACTCTACGCTCGTCATTAATACCGTTTGGGGATTCGGATATAAAGCAACGGTTCAGGATCAATAGCCATGCGTACGATGAGAGCTAAAATACTGCTGTCTCTATCCATCGCAATGCTCATTACCGTTTGTATTACGGTGGTTTTGTTCATCAGGCTTATCGACGACCTTCTTGTAAATCAGGCTAAATCCAAGCTTCATGAGCAGGCACGCAAAGCCGTCCATATTATGAGCGACGGAGGCTTTGACCGGCTGGATAACGCTGAGCTTAACTATGTTATCAAAGGTATGCTTTTGTCTGCCGATTATTTTATTTTAAGCACGGATAACCGTATCATCGACTCCAGTGTATCTGGAATGGAGGGCAAGAAGATAGAGAGCTTGCTATTGATCCGTCAGGGATTTTTTGCATCCGTTCATCCGTCTGCCCATGATTTGGCTGCCGTACATGAAGGAGTTGCTGTGCTTCAGGGTAAAAAGATACTGTTTACAAATGAAGAATTGCCAGGACAACCTTTTCGGATTTTAGTATATTCACCGCTGTCTTCTTTAAGAGCGCTGTATGTCCCGTTAATGAGAACCACCATACTGTCGATCGTGGCGAGCTTTTTGGTGATTCTCGTCATTGGGCTGATGGTCGTTTCACGACTGGTACGCCCGCTTAAGCGATTGAAGGAGGCTGTAGGCAACTACGAGCCGAATCAACCACAGGATAGTGATTTTCCACAAGCGGACAAAAGCGAGATTGGCGAGCTGATCGGTACTTTTCACTCGATGTCTGCCCGTATACAGCAGCATCACCACGGTCAAATTGAATTTTTGCAAAATGTTTCTCACGAGCTAAGGACACCGTTAATGTCCATTCAAGGCTACGTTTACGCCATTCAGGATCAGGTGGTACCCCAGGATGAGGGGCTTAGTATCATTAAAGTGCAGTCCCAGCGATTAATTGATATGGTGGAAAAGCTGCTTCAGCTATCGAGGCTGGAGGCGCTGGATGAAGAATGGCCCGTCTCGCTTATTGATCTGAAAAGCATGGCAGAGGACGCCATTCATTTGCTGATGCCGGTGGCTGCGGAACGCTCGATCTCGCTTCGCGTGGAGGGAGAGGGCCTGCATGTGGCTGTTCCGGCCGAGCAATTATTCCGTATGATGCTGAATTTGTTGCAAAATGCGGTTCGACATACCTCCACGGAGGTTGTCATCCATTTGGAGGCGGGAACGACACCGGAGGTCGTATGGGTAATCCATGTGGATGACGACGGAGAAGGTTTAACCGAAGAAGAGGCCGCTGAGGTGTTCGGACGATTCTATACCGGCTCGAACGGTGTTACAGGTCTGGGATTAGCTATTTGCCGCCAAATTGCCTCCCGACTGAACGGAGAACTGATCTGCACACGCTCGCCACTGGGTGGAGCACGGTTCAGCTATATTCAGCGCATGTTATAAATGAGTGCAAAAAATGGTTAAAAATGATCGTTTTTCTGGATAAACATTCCGTTAATATAACATAAGATGACAGGTTCTAGGTATTATTGCAGATATAGCTTGACTGGCGGGTACTAAACTGAGTAAAATTAATCGTATATACCTTGACTCTAGAGCGTCGTTTTTTTAGATAGTGGTCAATAATAGTGGTTAATAATGAATGAAAGAGTGATGAGATGAACCGCCTTTTGGAAGTGAAGGACTTAACGATATCTTTCAAGACCCGTCAGGGACTAGTGCAGGCCATTCGTGGCGTAAACTTTCATGTCAATAAAGGAGAGACGCTGGCGATCGTGGGCGAATCCGGCTCAGGCAAAAGTGTAACTTCACAGGCTGTGATGAAGCTGATTCCGACCCCTCCTGGTATTTATCAAAAGGGTCAAATAATTTTTGACGGACAAGAGCTGATTAATAAAACGGAAAAGCAGATGCAGAAAATTCGCGGTAAGGAAATCGGACTGATTTCTCAGGACCCAATGACCTCGCTTAATCCGACGATGAAAGTCGGCAAGCAAATCACGGAAGTGCTTTTCAAGCATGAAAAAATATCCAAGGATGCTGCTCATAAACGTGGTATTGAACTGCTTAATCTGGTAGGTATTCCACATCCGGAGCAGCGTTTTAACCAGTATCCGCATGAGTTCAGTGGTGGTATGCGTCAACGTGTTGTTATCGCGATGGCATTGGCTGCCAATCCGAAGCTCCTGATTGCCGATGAGCCGACGACTGCACTGGACGTAACAATTCAAGCTCAAATTTTGGAATTGATGAAGGATCTTCAGAAGAAGATCGACACTTCCATCATCTTTATTACCCATGACCTCGGCGTTGTAGCAAAAATGGCAGATCGGGTTGCGGTTATGTATGCTGGACAAATTGTAGAAACGGGTACAGTTAATGAAGTTTTCTATAACCCGAAACATCCATATACATGGGGACTTCTCGCTTCCATGCCAAGCTTGGACAGCCACGGTCAGAAGCTGGCAGCGATTCCGGGTACCCCTCCTGATTTGCTTCATCCGCCTGTAGGGGATGCTTTTGCCGCCCGCAGTGCTTATGCGATGAAGATTGACTTTGAGAAAGAGCCTCCACTCTTTCAATTATCCGAAACACATTTTGTGAAATCATGGTTATTGCATCCGGATGCGCCTGCGGTTGAGCCGCCAGAAGCGGTAAAAGCCAAGCTTCGCAAGCTGGATAATGCATTTGAAAAGCCGGTTTTGGTTGAACAATACGGCGGTTAATGTGTAATATAGCTTGTAAATAAACCGGGTCAACATAAAAGAAGGGCTGTTCTCTCCGTGGAAGAATCTACGGTGGGAACAGCCTTTTTGGTGTGAAGCCGCAGGTTGTGAGAGCCTGTGGCTATGGAGCTAGCGGGGCAGTTTTTTACAGCTTGCCGGAACCGGCTTGGGAAGTGACTTCTGCCTTCACGCTGGCGGATGGAGAAATCTTATCATTCAGCGATGGTTTCCAGCCTACAGAAGAGCTAAGACCCGCGCTGGAGCCTGCATTTACGGCTTGTCCATTCAGGAGAGTGCCTGTGTCGGACAGGGCGGTGCCTCCAAAGACAGTTATGATTTTAGCTGCGGACAAACCTGCAACGTCGATGACATTGTTTTCAGCAAAAATTTTGGAGGATTTGCCTGCGCCCCATATATACAGTGAAGGATATTCGGAGCGTTTTACATCACCTGTGTAGTAATTGTTGTACAAATGGACTTGTCCATACCGCACGCGTGGTGTGCGTTGTACCGTGTTTTCATAATAATTGTGATGCAGGGTTACACGTAAAGCCCCTTCATCTGCTGTTTTGCTGTCACTGTTGCCAATAATCGATGTTTTATCATGATCGTAAAAGTGATTGTAAGAAGCAGTAACCAGATCAGCTTGGTTAATCACATCGAGAAGTCCATCATGATGCTGATATTCTTGACCATAAAAGGTGCCGTTTTGGCTATCGGGGCGAGATCCATCATTGAAGGAATTGTGGTCTACCCATACATGTGTGGCGCCGTTAATTGTAATGGTGTCATATTCCGAATTCCAGTTGCCTGTACTACCGTCAGTTGGGTCCCACTGAGGGAAATAATCGTAGGCATCCTGGAATTCAATATTACGGATAATGACGTTATCTGTCCCTTTTTTCAGTTGGAGGTTTGCGCCGTTAATAACGGCATTGCTACCCAGACCAACAATCGTTGTATTGGACGGAATATCAATGACGACACGGCTGGCCTGATTTTTTTGTGAAGCCTCACGTGCCTTTTCCAATGTGCCAGATGGAAGCTTTTTACCCCATGTGGACGGGTCATACGCTTTAAGATATGCATCAAAATCATATTTAGAGTCCTTGTAATCATTCAATCCTAACGGCTTGTTGTTGTCATCGACATTGGCATTGATTGTGCCTTTGACATAAATGATTTTAGGAGTTGTATTACTGTTTTTACCCAAGGCATCCACAAGCTGTTTGCGATTGGTTACGGTGAAAATATTGGAAGCTGTGGCTGCAGATCCGCCTGTTGTGCCTGCAGAAAAGGCTGCCCATCCGTTCTTGCTGCCAAGCACCTCCTTACCAATATCGCCTGCCGCATGAGCGGGTGTGCCAAGAGGAGCAAGGGTAGTGAACAGCAGAGCTGCTGCAATGCCGAGTGAAAATCTCTTTTTCATAAAGTTACCTCCGTATATGGGGTTAGTGGAGTAGACGAACGAAGGGAGTCCCGGGTGCTCCTGTGGTTTCTACTCTTCTATCATACTTCGTGTTCCAGTATTTGTTAATATAATAAAAATTACATACTAAAAAATTTGTCGAAAATTTTACATAACACAATGAACCCCTATTTTTTCCATTCATATTGAGTTTATACTAATGAAAACGTTAACAATCATATAGAATGGGAATTGTATATATGAATATATGGAATTGTTTTTATGTTTTTTACTCGAAATTAGTTGATGATGTTAACGATTTCAATCCAAGAAGAGGAACATCAAATGTTAAGAAACCGCTCATTTTATCGCCTTGCATAAATATCATTTGCAATTTGGTTAGTTATCACTTACTATATGCTTATGAACAAGAAAACACATGTAGATAGCAAGAAGAAGGATATTATGCAAGCAGCTATGCGCTTATTTGCGACCAAAGGCATCGACGGTATTTCTGTCAAAGAAATCGGGGAGGCTGCCGGTGTGACGGATGCCGCGATTTATAAGCATTTTAAGAGTAAAGATGCGATGGCCCTGGAAGTATTCCGGCAGTATTGCAACAGCTACACTACGTTGATTGATTTCTATCGCAAGCAGAGCGGGAGCTTTATTGGTCGTTTTCATCAACTGGTGGACGAGGTGCTTGTGATGCATGATGAAGACCAGTATGGTCTGCTTCTGTTATCACAGCATCATGAGCTGTATGTAGAGGCCAGCCAAAGCTCGAATGTCCGGCAGCCGCAGGATGCGTTAGTCGAATTTATCGAGCAGGGGATTCAGCACGGAGAACTGCCCAAGCAGGATGCCCAGCTATCTGGTGTGCTCATTATTGGAGCCATTACACGCTTGTCCGTGTCCAGTCTGGAGGGTGAATTGCCCCAGCAGCTTATTCCGTTTGCAACGGAGGTCAAGGAACGTTTAACCGCTTTATTAAGTCAAGGTCGGTAGTGACCTTTTCTTTTTAAATATAAAGTTAGTGTTTTCTAACTAAAAAAATAAAATATGAGGGTAGGAAGTGGCTCGAATGTCTAAAAAGATATTGGTTATTCAGGGAAATCCGGTCGTTGGCAGTTATGGAGAAGCGCTAGCTCAATCCTATGTAAAAGGAGCGGAGGCTGCGGGAGCTGAGGTGCGTTTATTGCAGTTGTCTGCGTTGGATTTTAATCCGAATCTATTAGGTGGATATCGTAATAAATTGCCGCTGGAACCAGATTTAATCAAGGCTCAGGAATCCATGAAGTGGGCAGAGCATCTGGTTTTCGTCTTTCCGATCTGGTGGGGCAGCTTGCCCGCATTAATGAAGGGTTTCATTGACCGTACTTTTATGCCGGGGTTTGCGTTTAAGTATCAAAAAGGAAAGTCGTTGCCTGACAAGCTCTTAAAAGGCAGAACGGCCCGCCTCATTACTACGATGGATGGACCGGGCTGGTATTACCGATTTTTCCAGGGACAGCCTGTGCATCGGATGATGAAGGATTCCACGCTGCATCTTTGCGGTGTCAAACCGGTGCGTTCTACTGCGATTGATCTCATGAATAAGAAAACAGATCAACAGCGCAACGATTGGCTGAGCAAGGTCGAGCAGCTAGGACGCAGCATGAGTTAGGTTTTCATGATGCCGAGATCATCTGATTCCATTACTGGATTTAATGAATAAGTGGGGACAGGATCATCAAAAGCTGAGAGCTGCATCGGAGTAGATGGGTTAATCGAATAGGGTCAGCCTAAGTGTATAGAATACTATGATAAATAATAAACAAATTATATTTTATGTAAAAAAAGCTTATTCCTGACTCATCTCTTGAGTTGGAATAAGCTTTTGAAAGGTTGGCTGCTATTATTCACCTGCGAAGAATGGACAACAGGCTTATTCGGCGGTAGCTGTCGCTTGCTCCGCTGCGAAGATGACAGGCTTCATAATCCGGCTCAGCATATCCTGCTTTGGACGATTCCAGGTAACCCAGTCGTCCAGCAGCAGCCCGCCTGTGTCGCCGCTATTCGGATTCAGGGACCAGTATGTGAAGTACAGGTTGTTGGCACGAATATAGTCTACGAGTGCATTTTGCCATTTACCCTCAGTGGAGGACATATCGACATTACGACCGCCAAATTCACCGACCAGCACCGGAGCTATGTTTTGCTTGCTGATGTAGCCCCAGGTTTGATCCCAGATGGCTGGCAGGTTGGACGGGAAGGTTGGGTCGTTGAACCATGGCTGCGAGGACACACCGGGGCCGTAATCATGCGGAGAATATACGACACGGTTCGGTACGTCTAGAACGACAGGATAGTTGGCTACACCTGTCAGGTTGCCACCCCACCAGTATTGGCTATTGTTGCCTTGTACATTGTGGTCTACACCTTCTACGAGAATCAGCCAATTCGGATTCACGGACAGAATCGCATTCCCTGCACGTTGTGCCGCCAGACGCCAGTCTGTGGAGGCATTGCCTGTACCCCAGCTTGCTTGACCGTGTGGCTCGTTGTGCAAATCCGCACCAATGACGGTTGAGTTGTTTTTATAACGTTCAGCTAACATTTTCCAGTCACTGATCCAACGAGTCTCAGGGTACTGGGAAGTGTACCACAGCTCGGATTGTCCACTTGAGCCTGGACGGTGACGGTCAAGGATAATCTGAATACCGCGTTGTCCAGCTTTTTCGATCAGCTTGTCCATAATTTGAATCGGAGTCAATCCGACCAGATCAGGGTTTTTGTGATAATCAATACTGTTAGGATGGGAACCAGAATCGAACAACTGATTACTGTAAGGCAGACGGATCAGATTGTAGCCTTCTTTCTTTACCTGATCCAGCATGTCGTCCATTGAACGGGCCCACAGTCCATGCAAGGTGTAATTAGGAGTTTCCAGACCGAACCAGTTCAAACCGTTGAATGCCGCCTCTTTCCCGGATTCGTCCACAATCTTGCTTCCTGAGGTGTGGTAATATCCCTTCACACTGGCTGCATCTGCCGAAGCGGGAGTGTAGCTATACAGTGTGAAGCCCATTACGAGGGAGGCAATGACGAAAACTGTCTTTTTCAACCCTTTTTTCTTCATGTTTTTGCTTCCTCCTTTATTTGAATATAATTGTAACCGATTACAATTTCATTTTATGTTCAAATATTCCATCAAACAAGTTCATAAAATTCATATATTTCTAAGATTTCTGTACAAGAAGGTATATAATAAAGTGAAATTCACTTTACATATAGGTTGCAGAATATATATTTGAAAATGAACACGCCTAACACGCAGAAGAAGAAAGGGGGTTAACCATGGTCACAACGATGAAAGAAGTTGCAGAACGCGCAGGGGTGTCGAAGAGCACAGTTTCGCAGTTTCTGCATAAGAGATACAACTATATGAGTGAAAACACCAAGAAGAAGATCGAGCAGGCGATTGAGGAGCTCAGTTATGTTCCCAATGAGGTGGCACGCAGTCTCAAGCAGAAGAAGACCTTCATTGTGGGTGTTATTTCTTCAACTATTTTATCGAAATTTACAACAGAAGTTGTGCGTGCAATTGAAGATGAATGCCAGCTGGAAAATGTCCAGGTCATTGTCTGCAATACCGATGATGATTCGCTCAAAGAGAAAAAGTATGTCCAGTCGATGATTGCTCGGCAAGTGGATGGACTTATCATTTTTCCGACGGAAGAGAACAAGAAATTATATGCTTCCCTTGTCAAGAATGGCTACCCTTTCGTGTTTGTGGACCGAAAAATCGATGGAATCAGCGTAGACACAGTGCTGTTGAATAATGAAAAGGCCAGCGAGCTTGCGGTTGAAGCACTCATTGAGCATGGTCATAAAAACATTGGCATCATCACGTTCCCCTTAGGCAAAAAAGCAATCACCACACGAAGTGAGCGGCTGTCCGGTTATAGAAATACGATGGACAAACATGACATATCAGTGAATGAAAACTATATCAAAAGCGGCAGACTGGATGAAATGCCAAATCTTATTGGACAACTATTCCACATGAAGAATCCGCCCACCGCAATCATCGCTACGAATGACATGATTTTGGAGCAGGTGCTGATTTATGCCAAAAATAATCGTCTGACCATCCCTAATGACTTTTCCTTGATTGGCATAGATGATGTATCGTTTGCGTCTTTTTATAATCCGCCGATCACTACCGTTTCCCAGCCGAGCTTTGAAATGGGGAAAAGAAGCGCAAGGCTACTGCTGGAGAAAATTGATCAAAAAGAGCAGGATCATGAGGAGCTATCAGAAATTATCCGATTAAATCCGGCCATTAACCACAGAGAATCTGTCCAAAAATTGAACTGAATAATTGGAATAAGTCTTTTATCTTTTTGGAAACGTTTTATGAATTCTATTGTAAAAAGTAAATAATGAGCTATAATGATTCTATGATTCGAGTCATGAATACCCTTTCATTTCAAAAAAATAATTCTGCTTCTTTTTACATTCCCGCAAGGGGAATTTTTTTCAAGTATTACTAAACCGATTTAGTAAGAATGAAAAATAAAATAAAAGAAAGTCGGAGATCACTATGGAAATGTTTATGAGTATTATCAGGGAGCCATCCATCATTATCGCGATTGTGACATTACTCGGCCTTATATTCCAGAGGAAGAAAGTATCCGAGATCATTACGGGAACTACCCTTTCTTTCATGGGCTTCACCATGATCAAAGTCGGCGGCGGAATTTTAGGAGGCGTTCTCACCAACTTCAGCCAAATTTTTTCTTATGCGTTCAATCTTAAAGGTGTCGTACCAAGTAATGAAGCCATCATGGCACTGACCATTGATCAGATCGGGGCGGATGCTGCGCTCATTCTACTCTTTTCCATGATCCTTAACATCGTGCTTGCACGCCTGACCAAGTTCAAGTACATTTATTTGTCTCTTCACTTGATTCTGTTCATGAGCTTTGCCGCTACAGCCGTTATGAAGGGTCTTGGTCTCAGTTCGCTGACTACGATCATCGTCGGTTCTCTGGTAATCGGGAGCTATATGGCAGTGTTCCCTTACCTGCTCCGGAATGCCAGCAAAAATATTATCAAATCTGATGAATACACGATTGCTCATGCTTCCATGACCTCTTACATTCTCGGCACCTATTTAGGAAAAGTTTTTGGCAACCGTGAAAAAGACACCGAAAATGTAAAAATTAATGACCGCATCAGTTTTTTGCGCGACCCCAATGTTGCAACGACCTTGACGATGCTTGTGCTTTTGCTGATATCCGGGCTGGTTGCTGGTTCTGATTATGTCAGCAAATTATCTGATGGCAAAGAATATATCGTCTTCATCCTCGAACAGTCAGCTATTTTTGCTGCCGGCTTGTACATCGCAAAGGCAGGTGTTAAGCTGTTCACGACTGAAATTGTACCCGCCTTCAAAGGGTTCTCCCAAGTGTTCGCACCTGGAGCAATCCCTGGTGTGGATGTTCTGGTACTGTTCGACAAATCACCTAACTCCGCGTTGGTAGGCTTCTTGGTCAGCTTCTTCACAGGCGTTGCCTGCGTCTTTCTTTTCCCGCTTGTCGGATTGCCTGTTATTGTGCCGGGGATCATGGCCTGCTTTCTCGCTGGTGGTGCAGCCGCGATATTCGGTAATTCCAGCGGTGGTTTCAGAGGGGCTGTCATTTCCAGTTGTCTTAATGGATTCTTGCTCTGTCTGCTGCCGGCCCTCACCTTGCCGCTCTTTTCTTTTTTGGGTGCCGAAGGGGTGACATTCGCCGATCCCGACTTTACTACCCTTTCCGGAGTACTGTGGCTTATTTTCCGTTGGTTTTAAACTAAATCGATTTATGAAGTTTTTTAAAATAACTCATATCAATAATTTGTGTTCTAAATGAGGAGGAATTATCCATGTTTTTTAACGACCAATATATTCAACTTGATACCGTTGACAGTAATACCACCCGGAAAGTGCTGGCCCACAGCGACCAGCTTATGTATGTCAAAGTGATGTTTGCTAAAGCCCAAACAGGGGAGATCCTGTTGCACAAGCATATCCATGAACAAGTCACTTATGTATTGAAGGGAAGTTTTAAGTTCATGATCGATAATGGCGAAACAAAGGATGTACAGACCGTTAAAGAGGGAGACAGCATCCATTTTCCATCCGATACTCTTCATGGCTGTATCCCACTGGAGGATGACGGTATTCTGCTAGATGCATTTACACCAGCACGTGCGGATTTTATGTGAATTACCTTACTAAATACGATTTATCTATTGAGTATGTCGAAAAATGATTGATGGACAGAGAGAGCAAAAGAAAGGGATACTCACAACGCGAGCATCCCTTTTTGTATTCGTCTACCCAGCGATATACCTGGCTTCAAGTAATGAAGATGGGGTAAAAAATGTGTTGACACAAAAATGATTAGGAACCATACTATATATATGAACAAGGATAATAAAATAACCAACGACATTAATGCTATTCCCTCACTTGCACAATCCAAGCGTCAGATTGATCGCTATAACCTAGACCTAGATGCACAGGCTATACTCGTCGCGTCTAGGCTAATGGAAGCGGGAGCCAAGCTTGGACATGCCGCAGAGATTCATTTCTCCAGATTCGGTTTATCAACAGGGCGATATCGTTTATTGGCAGACCTTGAAGATAACGAAGGAGAAGAGTTGCCCTCGCAATTATCTGAGCATCTAGGTGTGACACGTGCTACAGTGACTGGTCTTATCGATACTCTTGAGCGAGATGGGCTAGTATCCCGGCGATCAAGTTCAGAGGATGGACGTCAGAAGTCGGTCATATTGACAGAGCAAGGAGCGAAGAAGCTTCGTGAAATGGCTCCTGAGCATTTCGCTCGGCTGGAAGCCATGGTAGGCTTACTGAATATCGAGGAGCGCAGCGTATTCCTCGACCTTTTAGGCCGAGTTACACAGGGTATATCGGCACTTACGGACGAACCAAAACGAACTAAAGAAACACATCAGTAATGAGTAGAATGGGCTAGTGAAGCTAGCCCATTTTCACTCTTATATAGTTAGGATCCTAACTATATGTCGCTGAAAGCAACCGCTGAACGATTAAAAAGAATAAAGGGGCAATTAAATGAACAAGACGACGGAGTATCCCAATCAGACAGATGGTGTTTACGAAATCAAGTCTGCTGGTTCTGGCACAAAGACTTTTGTACTGTGGCATGAAGTCGTAATGGCCTATGCGTCTCCTGCCATTATGGCAGGTATCGGGGGATTGGTCACTGCCGACAAGGGGCTTCAATTAGGGGCTTTGACCACAATCGGCGGAACATCGGCCTTCTTGGCTTTGATGCTTGGCCTTTGGCTGCGCAGTAGAGGAGGCCATAAAGGGTGGATCATCGGCGCACCTCACTTGGTTGTGGTTGGGCTGTTCGCGTTGGTGGGAGCAACATTTGGCCTATTCGCCGCATGGGCGACATCGGGTTTACTAGAAATTATGATTCCGAGCAATCACTTGGCCTGGGTCGGTCGTGTCTGGATCGATTTCCCGTTGTCCGGATTCATAGCAAGTACGATAGTGACATGGCGGTGGCGTCTTGCCGTCACTACAAATTTTTCATCCAAAAGGAGAAGATAAGAATGATAGTTATTATTGGAGCAACAGGTACGATAGGCAGTGCGCTTTTGGAACGTTTGGTTGATCTTGGAGTACCCGCCAGGGCGCTGAGCAGAGAGCCTGAGAAGTTGCGTGATCAGATTGGAGAAAAAGGCTGGTCGACTATCGAGATCGCATCGGCTGATGCTTCTGACCCCGAATCGCTGCGTCGCGCGTTTACAGGAGCTAGCCAACTTTTCCTTGCCATGTCCAACAGTCCACTACAAATTGAATTGGAAACTTCGATCATTCAGATTGCCGCCGAAGCTGGAATCAAACACATCGTAAAAATATCCAGTCCTGCCTTTGAGCAGAGCTCTCCAGTGGCAGTGGCGGGCTGGCATCAAGAAATTGAGAAAACTCTGAGCGAATCGGGTCTCACCCACACCGTGTTGCGCCCCTATGCGTTCATGCAAAACTTATTAGGCCTTGCACCAACGATCACAACCCAAAATGCTTTCTTCGGCGCCATGGGCGATTCACCCTGTAACTTCATTGACTGTCGCGATATCGCAGATGTCGCCGCAGAAGTTCTGACCAATCGAGAGGTATCTGGCCAGATCTATACGCTTACCGGTTCGGATATTTTCAGCTATCCTCAGATCGCGAGTAAACTATCCGCCCTGCTCGATCGGCCGATACGCTACATCAACATGGACCCCCAAGCACTACTCCGCAATCTCATCGAGCATGGGCATATGCCTCCTTGGCTCGCGAATCACGTTGTGGAAATTCAAACTATGTCTACGGTGGTTCCGGAAAGACCAACGGACATTGTAAAGCGCTTGCTCGGTAGAGAGCCCCGCAAGCTAGACGCTTTTCTGCATGAGCATGCAGAAAATTTCAGGTAGAGGCGGAGTTCAGCTAAGGATCAACCAGAAAGAACTGGTTGACCTCATAATACGAACGGGCAGAATAGTTCAATAAGAAGCTGTAGTGGAAGCGGATCCGGTATCGAATAAGATTTCTACGGACTCGTTGCTGTGAAACTATCATTCCATAAACTAAAAAAAAGCCGCGATTTATGCGGCTTTTAATGGCATAATGTTTTTGACTTCTAGACCGCCATATCCCCATGAATATAAATCTTTACTTGGTTCGTGCAATGCCGGATATACTTATGTCATTATACAATTTGCTCAACATAACCCCGCCTTCAATTAGTGTGGAAGTATAATGTATAGGCGGTCACATGATTATTAAACTAATATTAATGTTTCCCGTTAGAGTTATAACTTCAAACATTTTGTGTTCGCATTCACTCAATTTTTAAATAGCTGGACAGTGAAAAGTTTTTA
>NZ_JBITPH010000089.1:0-1299 GCF_050467685.1 Paenibacillus sp. NRS-1782 | reverse complement strand
ATTCGCCCAATATCTTCCTCCGTATGGGCAGTGGACAAGAAACAGTTTCGTCCCTCCCAGATATAAATGCCTTTTTCCAGCATGTGATAAAAGAACAATTCCAGATCGCCTTTGAGTACAAAGCGAAACAGGGAGCCAAAGTGAACGACCTTCATAGGTACGTGTTCGTCCGTGAAATAGCTGTTTAGCTCCGCTGCTAACGCCGAGGTGCGGCTGTTCAGGCGATTTTGCAGCTGCTCGCCGTTGCTCTCCAAATGATCCAGCACCGCTAAGGATGCAGCCATTGCCAGCGGATGATGGCAGAAGGTTCCCGCGACAAAGGTCCGCTGTTGCTCATGCTGTGGATAGGAATCGTCCCCGAAGCTCCACGTACCTCCGTCGATCCCGTCCATAAAGGCGGCTTTCCCGGCCACGATGCCGATCGGCATCCCGCCGCCAATGATTTTACCGTAAGTCACAAGGTCGGCTTGCACACCAAACCAGGCTTGTGCCCCTCCCGGCTGAATCCGGAAGCCTGTAATGACCTCATCAAAAATGAAGGCAGTACCGGACTGCTCCGTCATCCGGCGAATGTCCTGCAAAAAGGCTTGAGGCTGAAAATCTGGTCGGCGGCTTTGCACCGGCTCCACGACAACCGCGGCCAGCTCATGCGCATGGGTGCGGATGTAATCCAGAGAATCGTCCGCTCCATAATGAAGCACGACGATATCGTCCACCATATGCTGCAGGATACCTGGAGCGAGAGGTGTCGAATGCTCCTTGTTGTCACCCGCGCTCCCCAGTGCCAGCACGCCGTCAAATGTACCATGATACGAGCCAGCAAAAAGGACGACTTTAGCCCGTCCCGTGGCAGCACGCGCCAAACGGAGCGCGACCATGACGGCCTCCGTGCCAGAATTGTACAGCGCAATCCGTTCCACGCCGGTCATCTTGCAAATTTTCTCGGCGACTTGCCCAGCCATGTTGGACATCGGGCCGACACACATGCCGTTTTTCAGTTCTTCCTCCATTTTTTCTCGGATAAAGGCCGGATTGTGCCCAAACAGATTCACGCCAAAGCCCATCGTCAAATCGACATATTCATTACCGTCCAGATCCCAAATTTTAGACCCGTCTGCACGCTGAGATACAATTTGGTACACCATTTCCTTCAAAACAGGCCGGAAACCAGCCACATTACGGTTATTGGCGTATACAGAGCGGTACTGTTGGGTGTACTGTTTGGTGCTACGTGTACGAGCCGTGTAGCGTTCAATCAGCTCTTGCAGATGTTGTTCCTGACGGAGCGAAAGCAATTCA
>NZ_JBITPH010000088.1:0-1061 GCF_050467685.1 Paenibacillus sp. NRS-1782 | reverse complement strand
CAGCATCCACAATATACTTTGCTACTGAGTGCATATTTACTGGAGTATCTTTTACTATCCCCCATGACATTACCTTTCAGCTTGGCCCTCCGTTCCTTTTCCTTTTGCACCGCTTCAAATAGTTCCTTCGAGACAATCGGTTCATGGTTGTCCTCAATTAAATATTGCTGCTCCTGTCCTTTATTCCTTATTCGTTTGTGGGTTAGAAAATCTACCGTTACCGTCTTTTGCTGAAGCAAAGCTCCGTAATATTTCTCATTCGTCAGAATTAATGTAATGGAGGAATCCCACCAAGTATCGCCACCCGTGACTGTTTTAATGTGATCTCGCATCAATCCTCTAGCAATCGCCTGATAGCTTTTTCCATCCAAATACTCCTCGTATATTCTGCGTACAATCTCTGCTTCCGACTCGTTAATCACCAATTCACCATGTTCATCCTTATCGTAGCCAAGGAAGCGAGTGGTGTTGCAGAAGACTTTGCCGTTTTGGAAGCCTCGTAATATTCCCCATCGACTATTCTCAGAAATATTCCGACTCTCGTCTTGGGCAAGGGAACTCAGAATGGTCAGCAATACTTCGCCTGTGGTATCTAGCGTATTAATGTTCTCTCGTTCAAAGAATACAGCGACTCCGAGACTTTTCAGTTCCCGTACATATTTCAATAAATCCAGTGTATTCCTAGCAAATCTCGAAATCGACTTGACCAGTATGAGATCCAGTTTACCGTTTCGAGCATCCTGTATCATCCGATTAAAATGCGTTCTATTTTTGGTGTTGGTTCCACTGATACCTTCATCGGCGTAAATATCCGCCATTTCCCATTCCAAGTTGTTTTGAATGTACTTTGTATAATGATTGACCTGATTGGTGTAGCTTTCCTTTTGCTCCTCGGAATCGGTACTGACCCGACAATAGGCAGCGACTTTCTTCTTTTGAATCGATTGAATTCCCTCTACGGTGTCCATCGTTTTAATGGGAACAACGACGACTTTTTTTGCGGTTGTGGCTTGGGCCATAGGTGTTTCTCCCTTCGATATCTTCTTTATACGGTCACATGG
>NZ_JBITPH010000087.1:0-27935 GCF_050467685.1 Paenibacillus sp. NRS-1782 | reverse complement strand
CTTCATATTACAATCCGTCATATATAAAATCCTAATATATTTGCTAGCGAAACTTCATCTTTCAGTCGTAGTTTCTTGTTATGCGTTATAAAGAAAATAGACTGCTAATTGTTAAATTTTAAGAATTTACATTGAGAGGGTGCATGTCGTACATTTACAGTGCAACTTATATAAATCTTTTGTATTAGAGTTAGGAGCAAAGAAGCTAGATCTATTGGATTATCAAATCAGAAAGGCAAGAGCCAAAAGTTATAATAACATTAACAACGCGAAAAAATGTCGTTTTTTGTCGTCATTAATTGATTTCTTTGAAAAGAAGAAAATGTAAAGAAGTTTGAAAGTTATTCAAGAATAGCTACCCCATCAGCACTATTAGCATAGCAACGAGCCGACTAAAGCATTGCTTCACACCAAAATCAGTAGCATTAATTTAACTAAGAAAAATGAGGCATTACAACGGAATATTCTACACAAAAATGAAAAACGCAATTCTTCTTTCTATTATTTACCCCCCTTCTCCTTCCATGTATGAAAACTATAGCACTTACATTTATGCATGCAAATGCTATGGTTTTCAGCTTAATCAAGATCTAAAATCATGTTATAAGGGGGTCAATGATATGAATAAAAAAGAGTTGATAGCAAATGCCCAAGCTAAGAATATACCAATAACAGAGAGCAAATTGAACCGATATATCAACTTGGGTTTGTTATACTCTGATACAAAAGGGAGAGGCCGAGCCAAAGGAACTCTATCGCACTTTACTGAGGAGTCCTTGGACATTTTAAAGGAGATTCAAAATTTGAAGGGGATAAATCAAAAACACATTATATTCACACTGTTTTGGCGAGGGTACAATATTTCATGGCATAAACTAAAGGATGCGGTTTATAATTTTGCACTTGAAATTGAGGATAAGTTCACCGAGGTCAATAACAAGACTAAAGATCCAGAATTTGCAGACTACATTTTGAATGAGATGATTGAAGAATCTGTACCCAAGAAAAAACCAGGGCGGCCTTCAAATCAAGATCTTAAAGAATTAAAACAACAACAGGAGGCAGAGAAAGAATCTTTCCGAAATATCCTCAGTCTTGTACAACTGTTAGCAGCAGGTAGTAGTATGACATGTCAGGGACTAAAGCTCTTCTCTAGACCTAATCCAAATGTTACAACTCAAACTATTGCTGATGCCGATATGTTCTTGGACTGGTTAAATTTACGAACGATAAAAGAGTCCATACAACGTTCAGAAAAAGATGACTATGACAACATTCTAGAAATTATCCATTGCATTCAACAATACTGGAATGAAATTGAGGCTGTAAGCGAAAGTCCCACCGTTAACTCTGTTTTAAAGGAAATAGTACATCAGGTTAATAGGTTTTATCCAGGTGGCTTCACTTTCAGGAATGTAACACTAATTCGCTATCTCATATTAGCTATGCTTGCTTTTGGAAAACACCAGATGATACTTGAATTTTTAAAATCGGATCAGACCAAAACGCTGTTTAACCAGTTAGTTAATCTTCCATTTGAAAAGAATAAACAAAAAAACGAGGTGAAAAACAATGAGAAAAATAGGTATTGCATTGGGTAATGGAGTAGCCTTCGGGTTGCCCGTAATTATTGTTTACATTATCCTTATATTGGCACTGATAGGCTTGTACACAATTTATTCTACGTACCGGGATAATATTTAAAAGTTATATTATGTTAAATTATTGAAGTGATAGCTAAGAGTCAATAGTATGACGACGGTAATATGGTTGCTCTTAAACGGATAAAAACTGGAATAAATAGTTATAAAGAAGTCTGCATTTTTCTTCGTAAATATGTATTAGTACTACTCACCGTAAAGCAATAAAACGTCTTTCCTCTTTCCCTTTTCCATTCCAAAAAAAGCGATGATACCGACGAAAGCGTCAAACTACGCCAAAGTCAGTATCGTCGCTAGTCACTCAGATAAAACAAGACGATAACATCTACTACCCAGCGTTAATTGCCCCAACGTATTCCAATTTCCCCAAAGGAAGTCTCGCTTTCATTCAATCCCTCAGGATCACTCGTTCCAATCGCTTCAATTTCTTTCTTGGTTAATATTATGTCATTACTTAAATCTTTAATCTTTCTCGTGTATATTGATTTAAGAAGATCAACTTGTTCATCCGTCATCTCATAATAATCTCGCCAAGATTCAACCGCTGAATCATATTCCATTAACTGTATTTCTAAAAGATAGCCTCCATTTAAAACGATCCTTACTACATTATCTACAGAGATCGTGTTATCTTGATCTCCCCAAAAAGCTGTTGTAATGGAAGGGATGGATATACCATCTTCCCCTTCTTCCAGCAGATACTCCAAAGTTTCGTTTCTCGCTAGCTCCAAGACTCCATTGGGTGCTCCTTCAAAAAAATCAATAGCAGCTGTAATATCAGAACGAGTAACATTGTCATTTCGGAATGCTGCAACACAATACTTTTCACTGAATGTAATTGTTGCTCTCCCACCTGTTCCGTCAATAACACCGTAGTTCATTCCATCCCAAGAATGTTCATAGGACAGTTCAGGGTAATGGGCCACCATAATTGCGTGCGCAATAGATGAAAGTATACATCCCTTCCAAAGATCGTGTTTATTCCATCCTTTAGTTATCATTTTAGGCTTCATTATGGTCTCCACTTTTAGGTTTAGAAAATGTATTTATTTTTATATAAACTGTATTCTCCTCATTCCTAGGCAATCCCTACAGTAAGAAAAAAGGGGTATACTCTGTCCGTGCTTTTGACTAACCCAGACCGTAGTATCAATGTGAAAACAGCCCCTAAGGCCGTTTCTGGACGTTTGAACGTCCTTCTTTTGCCATTAGGGGCTTTAGATTTTAGGTATTGGTTCTTGCAATCACATTGTTAAGCTTTAAACCCTGTTTTATTTCAACTTTCACTTTTCAGTGTCCTCTTCTAATGAATAAATCCTTTTAACTGTATTATCCTCGTTAAAGATATAAATTCTTCCACAATTAGTGCAGTGCCACACTTCATTTTTGGGATCAGGTATCGAAAGGGGATCAATTAAATCCCCCATGTTTATAATATCATCCCATTCCTTATCAGTATAAACATGAAGTTGAACGTCGTTGGGAGCCTCTACTGTAGATAAATATTCTCCACATTTGCACAATAATCTAGCCATATTAACCTTCCCCCTAGTTCGTAATTTTCCCTTCATTTGTCCATATTTCCACTTTTCCTGGAATCTGCCTATCTGTATAAGTCCCTTTAGCTCGATCAATAATTTGCTTCGCTTGTTCTTTTGTAAGCCCTGCTTCTCTAGCATCAATTATGACTTTTTCCGCATGTTGCTTAAATCCATCCTTTATTCTCCCAACTCCAGTATTAACATTAGGATTTTGCAAAGATTTAAGTTCAGTCAAAACCCCATCTACTTTGAAATCAGGCGTTTTTTCTCCATGTATTGTAGACTCTGGAATCCTTTCAACCTTTCTCCCTTCTTCTATTAAATCATTTGCTACTTTTTTCTCTGCTGGTTTTAACTCATTTATGTTCCCAACGAATTCACCTTTGGTTGGCTTAGCATTACCCGCCCCCTTAGTTCCGGGCGGCTTCTCGTTTGGTTTGCTCGGTTTCTGTGAGGCAGGTGTTCCTTCGCTCTTGCCTGACTTTGCACTGGAAGGTTTAGACGGCGTTGAGCTATTGGGACTTGGCCCCTCGCTTTTAGACATTCGATACAGATCCTTAGCACTTTGAACACTATTGGATGCTCCGGTATACGTTACCCCTGCCCCATGTGCTCCCAAAAGGGCAGATTGTACTATGACACCCACACCTACAGGTGCGCCTACTCCTGTAGCCGTTACCAAACCACCAAAGAATCCTTCTGCCACTGCTCCAGTCATCTCTACGGCTCCGGCTACAGTTGTCAAGGTATGTCCGATCACTTCACCTGTTTTACGCGCCATCGGATGATCGGAGGCGTATTCCTTTTTCATTATTCCAAATGAATAATCTTCTACAACTGCTGCTCCTGCTCCTAATACAACTTCTCCACTCACATCTGCGATATACTCCAACTCGTTCCCCATCTGCTTCGCCATAATGGCTTCGTTTTTTGCATTCTGGAGCTGGCCTGCGGCCATAAGATCCCACCACGACTGAGATTTCTCTTCTTCCTTTGGCTTTGCTTGTTGAGCCATGTAACTCTCGTAGTTCGCCCTCCAGCGTTGTCTCAACTCGGCGGGAATCTGCTGATAGGCATGAGCCATAGCATTCGATTCTTTCAGCAAGTTTTGAACGAGCTCTAGGGGACCACCGGAATGCGCCACATGACGCGCACTCGTGTATACTTTGCCTAAAATCCACTTGCTATAATAGGCTTGTTTCGCTTGCTCATGCTCGTACTGACTAATCAATCCTTGAAGCGCCAAACCTGCCAAATGTTTTAACGGATGGACACCCGCTTCTTTAGACGCTCCCAAGGTAGGCGTTCCTTTGCTCCGAACAGGGATTGCTGCGGATACTTGTAAAACCGTTGCCGCCACTTTACCTGCTAGTCCACCCGATGTATTCAACATCACATTGGCCACTTTCCCGACTACTGGAATGGAGCCTAATAACTTGGATACCGTACCTAGCAGTGCATTGGCCTGTTGAAGCGCCGCTGGACTTGTAACCTTTGCCGTAGGAGTAGGAGTTGTACTGCTGGAAGAAGCGTTGGCTGCTGCCGATTGGGCTGCCTCATACGCCTTAATATTCATCAACGGCGGCTCGGGTACAGGAGGGAGGTCAGCTACGAAAACAGGAGCCTTCACCGTACCTTCCTGATAAATGATCGGGGCTTGGGTATCCGTCTCACCATCCAGCACCATACTGCTGGCCCCACCTTTTAAGTATAGTGCAGTTCCAGCTTCAAGTGATAGTTCCTGACCTGCATCCAGCTTTACATGACCGCCCTGAATCTGTACATTCCCCGGACTGTTGACGGTGATCCCCGTATCCTCATGTAGTGTAATCGAAAACCCATCGGAAGTGGACAGGGTCAGCTCCTGCTCAGACATTTCTACGCCGCTACCTTGTACGTGTTTCCATACCTTCACATCTGGCTGTCCATTGGCGTGGCGATGTTGTCGCAAGGAATCGGTCACATAGGCTTCCTGTTCACAGTGTGTAGGTAAATACAACTCCACTTGTTCCCCAACTTCAGGCATGTCGTACCAGCCGCTATGTTCTTCCGCGACATAACGGGTGGCTACGGGAAACCAACAAGCTTTAGCTGGGTCTTGCTTCGGATCAATTTCCAGTTGAAGTTGTACCAAATCCTGTTGTACTTTCAACACCGTTCCCGTGAGTGAAATCCCGATAGCTTGATCATTTTCATACCGAGCATACTGAATATCCTGTTCGGCTTGGAGATCATAACGAGTTTGGAGTAAACCGTCCTTTAACTCTGTCACTGCCCTCACAACGACCAGCTCTTTGCCTTGTCCGATGGGTAACGTAATCAAGTCACCCAGCGCATAGTATTGCAGATTTTCAATCGTATAGGTGACATAAGCGCCAGCACGTTCCCCTGGTTTTCCTGTATCTAACTCATGAAACGTTTTTCGTACCCTGTAAAATACATCTCGTTCCACCTTGTACCGCTTGCCTTCTGGCATTCCAAAGAAAATCTTAGGTGATGCAGCCGTGATCTCCGGTACAAGTACCAAACCAAATCGAGAGACAAGACGCTTTAAAAAGGCCCAATCGGTTTCTTCATATTGTAAAACAAAAGTACCTAATTTAGCATAATTAGTCACCGTATCAATGGCATCTCCATACATGTACTTCCGAACCATTGTAGTGACTAGATCATCATAAGTACGGTGAATATCCTGATAGGAGCGCCTTTTCGTTTTGATATCCATTTGATAGGAATGCGAGGCCGCCTCCAGTTCAAAAGTGTATACTCCCCGTATGCAGTGCACAGACATGCGTGTAATTAACCCATGAAATAAACGTCTAAGCGACTGCCCTTGCTCATCTAACTGACGTATAACAATCGGTTCCTGCTCCATGTCCTGTCCAATACACGCGGCTCCCTGTTCTTCCGACAGCATGCCGCTCACATATAGGAATACATGATCGTTAACGGCCCTGGTAATTCGCAATTGTTCCATATGCTGAGGTTGAAAAGGACCGTATAAGCGTAGACTTTCATACCCTATTCCTTTTTGCAGTACGTCCAAATGCTTTCATATCTCCTTCCTAGCGGCACAAGGCATGTTCGCCAACTACCTTGTGTTTACATGTGTTCGTAGCTACCACAAAATTCAAATTGCGAGTTTAAGAGGTTATTTTTAACAGCAAACCATTCTTATGTATGTATCGGATAGAATAAAGATTTTGTTTACAGAAAGACCCATCCATTCTGTTATTTTGAATAATTCTAGATAATGAATGAATATATGAAGTACCCCAGAACCATCATCCTCTTTGAACCTCAAAAAGCGACGATACCGAAGAAAGCGTCACTCTACGCCAACGTGGTATTGTCGCTATTCTTTTCTATAGAATCGGGGCTAATGCCTTGTCATCATTCAACTTTACTAAAAGGGGAATCTCCCCCTAAAAACATCTTACTTCAACTACCTTATTGTATTTATCAACTGCAAACTGAATTTTTTGGCATAATGTACCTAGAAATCTAAGAGCCAGCCTATCCTTTAATGTTTCATTGAATGCCCAATCATTTACATGAACCGCAAAACTATCCCCATTCACTAGATGTGTTTTTTGCAGAAATATAGCGAAATTAGCTAGTTTTGTATCCGCATCAAGTCTATTTATCTTTTCTAGATCAACTGTAAACCAATTAAGATTACTTATTTCTATGGGAAGATTATTATCATTAAAATGATCCCCAAACATATCATAGGCAACTGGATTAATGTCATTGTCAATACTATTTATAATATTTACAGTACTTTCTTTTATAGACATCAAATTCACTTCAGTAACTATTTTCGAGTATGTTATTATCCGTACATCATTAAAATGCGGAACAATCTGACTCATTACAACCTCATAACATTCATTAGAATGGATGGGGATTTGAAGAAAGGCATTCTTCCCCATAGATAGAGCACTTAAACAGTAGTACTGAGCAACGAATGAAATATCATTGATTGATTCCGTAAAGGCAATTCGGTTAATATCCATCTCCTCAATATTCCTTAACGTCACCAAAGTATCTATTCGACTAGCCTCATTGTACCAGTTCATTAAAGTATCCTCCTTGAACGAGTTCAGACGATAGCACCTATTGTACTATCGTCAGAACTAAAGCCTAATTAATAGTTACTGAACCTGTCGCAAATACGGGAGTGATTGTTGCCCAGCCATCATGAGTAAGAATTTTCCCTTCTAAATATGGATATTATGTATATTACAAACTTGATTACACACAAAATCTTCCCTGGGCCAAAAACTATAAAATAGATCACACACAGTAATTAACACTCCACACCAAAAGACCTTCCTTAGTAAGTGACGTCAGACAGAATACTAAGATTGTAGATATTATAAAAATGGATAAACTATTATCAGACAGCCCGGTGCTTCATGGCTACGATAGTGCTCATTATAGAAGTTGTATAATAGCATACTTCGTTTACTCATTTACATGAATCTTCAAAGCATACTCTGCGGTTCTATCATTAGCCCATGTTGAATAAACAAAAATAATATGATCACCTCTTGTTTCCGGGACAACTATTTTTTTATCTTTCACATCAATTTTTTTAAAATCCTTTTCATTTAAAATTTCATTAGCAGTTACTTCTTTTGGTTCAGAATCGAATACAAGATTTATAGTTGCACCTTTAGATACAGTAACAGCAGGCTTTGGTTGCATGACTTCCCAAGGGCTACCGTACTGAGTCTTCGCACCCCATAAATAGGAAACTAAAACAGTTGGGATTTCCGTATCATCAGACTTTGCGGTCATGCTTGGCAAGGGAGTACTCTTAAAAAGACCACAGCCACTCACTATAAATAAAAAAATAAGTATAGGTAAAACTTTGCGCATTATAAATCCCCTTTCTTATACTAAAGTATAATGGAGACAGTTGATGCGTCTCTGTCTCCATTTTGATTGTATGCTAATTACCGTAAGATTACCATCTCGCCAGCTCTTATTTTCGCGATAACCCTGTTTTGCAAGTCACCATCAGATACAAAAAATTGGCTGTCAGTTAAAACATTCCAGCAGTCTCTTCCTTTCTGATTGTTATGTAAGTCCATATTGGTGTGTTGTCTTCCAGTGAATCCATCAGGAAAAACTTTACTAAAGTAGGCAGCATCTTTATCCTCGTGTGCCGTTGCCATCGCCTGAGCCCAATCTTTGCTGATATATTTACACATTAGAGCGTTCCAAACAGCATGCCGAAAAGCATCTGAAACATCCCCCGAACCACTTCTACCATAATTATTTTTAGTGTACTGGTACGCTTTGTCACGAGCAGATTTAGTGAGGGCGGCATTTACTGGACTGGAAACAGTTAGCGCTTTTTCTGAAGGAGTCAATGATGTCCAGATCTCATATGTTTCATCATAACTTACTGTGAATTTATTCAAATCATCAAAGTGTTGCACAACCTGCTCATTACTTAGTGAAGGATTTTCTTTTTTGAATTCTTCAATGCTTTGGTAGAATGAAATGGCCTCCATATCCTTAGGTAAATCTTTATATAGTTCATCTGTCAGAAAATTCTCAAACGAGATTTCCTTGTTAGAAGAGACTTCGTTTGAAGTAACCCCCTCCTGTTGACCAACTTGATTTACAGAAGAAGCCGTAGCATAAATAGGTGTTACCATACTTACAGAAGCTAATAATGAAATAATTGCGATTCCTTTTTTCACAATAAAATCCTCCTATAGATTATTTTTCTTACAATACGTACATTATCATATATTTTACTATAAATAAACATATATTTTGTAAAAAATATCAAATATGAAAACTTATTGATATGGATTATTATGGTATTTGTATAATGGAAATTACTCAATTACCGTTTTTTTTAGAGATGCAGCATCTATTTGAGCTCTAAAAAGCGATGATCATTGAAACCATCACACATTAACACACTTTTTTAAAATAGATAGGGTAATATAACTACTAGTTTACTTAATAAACAATAAAGAATTGAATGTATAATATTTCCCTTACAGCCGCACCAGTAGGATCATTTTCTAGTTCATACAAAACCGTATTGATACTAAAGGAAAATAAATATTATTACTTTGAAAGGCCCTCTACTGCTGTGGTCTTATCTTCCTCTAGGAGGTTTATCCATGCATATCATCCAAACCCAGCAAGACATCGACTTACTGCAACATTCCCCCCTTCCCCCCACATTCTTAAAACACATCCAGGAATACTTCGCTCAGCTTCGCGACTCATTCCATGACAAAGATGATCCGTATTTCTCCCTCCAGCCTTACGGCCCCATCATCATCCTGGAAACAGGGGATAACCTACACGATCTTAACCTCGTAGGTTTTAGAGGAGAGGACGACGGACTTTTCGGTAGTTGCCCTGAATACGTCGAGTTGTACGACCTCGGCAACACTCAAATCTACAAAATCGCCATCATGAACACCAACGACCACATCATCACTCTGTTTACACAAGTCGGAATTCATCACAAGGAGGCCGAACAATGGCTAAAAGAACAAGCAGAAGTTTAAAGGCAAATGAGGAAAACATACTGAACAAGCTAAAAGAGGTCATTGAATACAACGGGGATATTATCAATGATTCAGAATCGTACGGAAATACCTGGATCATGGCGGTGTCACTTAGATCATTCATCCACAATCAAAAACAGTTTCTACCCGCCTGTTTGGAAGAGCATGAAGTGCTCCATTCCGAACAGGCCTTTTTTGTGCGTGTGATCATCAGAACAACTGATCAGAGTGGAACAAACAGATACGTGGATGGTACGAATCTGTTTGTGACGATAGACCAGGATACTGGAATTGTAGATATTGTAAAAGAGGATGAAGCACTGTCAGATAGCCCTGTATTTCATGGCGGTGAAATTGCAGATGCCTTACGTTGGGTGAATGAGTTAGCCGATCCTTGTTACATCGCGCTAGAAGATCCGTTCCTTACACCGGAACAACGCATTTTGTTCATGCAGAGTGCAAAAGAAGATGATCCCTTCTCCTTGTAAATAATCTTACCAACCAAAAAACGACAGTACGGGCATGTGAATGTCCATACTGTCGCTATTTTCATGTAGAAATGGAGCGAAAGCCATGTCAACGTTAACCTTCACGGAAAAAGAAAAACGCGCCCTCGTTGCTCTCATTCAAGAACAGATAGATACACATCTCTCACGCTTCCCATATGCCAGATATCCTGTATATCCTTTGGAAGAATGGAAGCGTCTTTTGTGTGATCCAGCTACTGTGACGCCAACGATTTTAAAGCAAATACTTGGTTGGACATTCGGAGGCTGGCAGCGGAAAGATATGCCCTCTGCACAAAGTAGTGTAGTTAAAAGCATCATCAAGCTGTGGCCGGAGTTCACAGAAAAGATGCCACCAGAATCCACTGGCATCCTTCAATTTTGGGAAGAGCGGCTGACAGACTGGACAAATGGATTTCAGGCTGTTTCCTTCCTTTTACACCTCATGCGTCCTGACGAATACGAAATCACAGACTCCCATCGCCTTCAAGCGATGTACGAATTGCTTCAAACGATCAATCACCAGGAAAACGACCGTAGTTTGTCACGTTCGTTACTTGACCTTGAAAACTACTCCAGCTTCTTCCGCGCCATTTTACCCAAGCTTCCCTTTGGCGAACACAACCGCATACAACTCGACCGCTTTCTAAAAGCCTACGGCAATCGTCATGCTTACAAAAATGTAGACAGCAGCTACACCACCAGCGAGCCTCACATCTGGCAATTTTCTTGGAGTGACGTCAAAACAGAACACTATGACCTGGAGAAAATCACTTTACGCTCCAATGCAGACGTCCTGTTTGCTTGCCTACTCTCATTGTTGGACGAGCAGCCAGAGGTGGGGCAAAAACTTACCATTGGACAAGTCGTTGAGCTGCTCCCTATGGGTACTGGAGGCATTTGTAATCCCGCCAGCTTTAAATACGCGCTCATTTCCTTGTTTGGTAAACAGAAAGGAAGGGATTACTTCACTACAGGGGATTCCTCAATCCAACAGGCTTTTACAGACCAAGCCAACCAATCAACTCGTGACATGAAGTTCTACAGTAAACACGATAGCGAACAAATAAAGGTTAATCCGAAATATTTAAAATGAATATAATCTTGGAAAAAGGAATCTGTACAAATCGTTTTGAGGAAACAATTAAATTCCTTCAAGTAGTACGTCAATCATTTTTAATACTTTTTTCTGTTCTGAAACCGAGCATCCTCGCAATCTGTTCACTACTAATTCCAAAGTGGTGATCTCTTGGTTTCCTTCTTTGCTTGTAGGCTCAATATAGCGAAAAAATTCACTTAAGGAGACTTCAAGGGCATCTGTCAATTTGGATAACATTTCAATTGAGCAAACCTTCTCTGCTCTTTCCAATTTACCAATATAGCTTTCATTTATACGCGCCAAATGTGCCAGTTCTTCCTGACTCAAGCCACGTTCCTTACGATAATGACGTATGCCTTCTCCAACTTTTTTCATTACTATGCTCACAGTTATCACCCTAAGCCAAACATAAGTGAGGTCATAAAACTGACCAAGGGACTTTAGGGGTTTATTACTTATAATAGTCTCTATAGTGACTTTTTATGGTACAATAGGACCAATTACTTAGGTTTTATTTTCCACCTATTCAATTGGACTATCCAAAGGAGGTTAGGACGTTGTCACACTAAATGCACGATGTGACTCTTTAAACAATAAGAAAGGATGCAAACAGACTTTATGAACTCTATACAAAGAAACGCTGGCCCTTATTTACGTTCAGCAACTTTTCTGTTTCTGTGTATGTTACTACTATTCCTTATCTTGTTAACAGGTTGTTCGAAAGAGGAAAAGAACGAGGAGGATAAAGCTTATTACGATGTTACCTTGATCATCAACAGAGAAGGAGCCTGGGGTGGCGCTTTTCTTGACTATTCGATTTACTTGGATGATGAAGAAATATCAAGTGTTTCTAATGGCTCCACTAAACAATATGTCCTCTCACTTGCAGAAGGAAAACATACTATTTATCTGAAGTGGGGAATAGTTTCCAGTGACAAAATTGACTTTACTGTGAGCAAGGAATCACTCGGATTTTTCTTTTCTGCCAAAACTAAAAGTACATGGGGAATCGACCTTTGGAGAAATGACTAAGCACCTAACAATATGTAGCCGCTATTAAGTTAACTTGAAAATCCTTTACTTTAAAAAGCGTCAAATTACTAATTCTACTCGCTAAATACTAAAAAGGATGGTTCGTACACAATGGAAGATTTCATACTCATCGGAGCGCTCATTCTCGGCTTTATTATTTTTCGAATCATGAATCGAATCTTCACGATTGGATATTGGGGATTCAAAGGAGTTTTAATGTTTTACGGGGGTTGCTGTGTCGCTGCTTACATCATCCTCATGGCAGGTGCTGCTCTCTTTTCAAACTATTACGTTTGGATCATTGCGGTGATTGTAGTCGCACTCATTTTTTGGCTGGTGAAACGGAACCGTGTAAAAAAAGAGCAAGATAACGTTTCAGAGTCTGAACGCAATAATAACAATCAATACTAACTAACATTAATTTTATTCAGACCGTCCTCTTTAGGTCGGTCTTTTCAACTTGCACATCTAACCTGGTCCTATGTCTTTGTTTATTTAACCACATAGGACCAAAATAAAGGCTTAGTCAGTACTATTTATTAATTTCTGAAGGCGTTCCTTCATTCTAGTTCTCCTTGTACTATTTTTCACGACTACTTGCAACATATTTTCTCCGGGTATACACCCCAATACGCTACTCGGATATTTTTCCTCAATCATTTTACCTAGCAAAGCTGCCGATCCAGGCTTTGTTTGAACATAAAAGCTAACATGATTTTTAGGTACATCCACAATAAGGCCCTTCCAAAGTGTTTTATAAAAAGCCTCACTTTCTCGCTCTTCTTCACTCTGCCCCGTGTAATAACCATCTTCTTTAGTAATACCCAGGTTTTGTAACTCCCTACTAAGAGTAGCCTGAGATATTTTAATTTTTTTTTCAGATGCCAGTTTGTCTTTCAATTCTGTTTGGGTCTGGATTTTATTATTGTTAATAATGTCTTCAATTGCTTCCTCGATTTTCGTTTTCATAGTGCACCTCAAATTTTTTTATTTGAAATAAATAAGTATAATGGTAGATTATGCATGGATATTTTGGATTCTAAATCCAGTAAGTGAATGCTTTTATGGGTTTTTATGGGCTTTCAAGCAACAAAAATGCTTTTAAAATACTGAATAACATTCATAGCCCCGAAACCGTTGTCCTACCTGGGAAAATTCTCAGGAAACTCTTCTCCTCTCTATCCTTCCTTTTTATATATTCATAATACGAATAAAATACTTTATTTTCAAGAATAACTATGAATATTTTTTCTGGAAATCGGAAATTCCATATCCCTTCATTTACGAATATCCCTTGATTAACAGCCCCTTTACAAGCAAAAATCCTTGTTATATGATCACTTGGCAGCTCTTTGAAAGTTGAATATTACTTGATTATTATATTACGATATCAACTTCGAAATATTATCACGCATCATTTTTACTTTCCCTAATGCGTGGGAGCATGGAGTGGATAAATGACAGAAAGGTAAACAAGGAAAACCAGTAGATTGTTTGTATTTCCTTATCTCTGGTTGCTATGTTCACCAGATAAGTTTACATCCCGCCCTACATGTTCCGCCTTTGCAGGAAAGTCTTTTGAGAAGTAGAGCAACACTGATGCGTATTTTCACTTACTTTGAGGAGGAAACAGTATGAACACTGCAAAAGGTCAGAACCAATACGCTCAGGAAATTCGAAAGTACTTTTACAAATACGCTGACATGGGCTTGCCTGTCATTCCGCTTTGCCCTCACGATCACGAAGGAATGTCTGAAAGACATAAAGTAACGTGCAGTCACCCTGGAAAAGCCCCTTTTTTCAAGGGATGGCAAGAGGCTGTACCACCATCCAAAGCCAAAATTGACTGTTGGCTATCCAAATATAAGTCATGTAACATCGGATTGGTGCTAGGTGGAGACAGTGGCATCATCGGCATTGACGTAGATGGAGAGAAGGGTTTTGACATCCTAGAGCGCCTTTCCCAAGGGAATGTACCTTCTACATGGCAATTTAGTACCCCAGGCGGAGGAATGAGGTACTTGTACAAAATCCCTGAGGGATCGTCGTTCACTGGTTGGGTAGAGCGACACCCGACGGAGTCACATTGCGAAGTAAACGTGTTGGGAAGTGGACGTCAGACCGTTCTTCCCCCATCCATTCATACAAACGGAGGTCAATACCAATGGATCATCGAACCCTAAAGGCCAGTGCATTGCTGGCAGAAGCACCTTCTTGGATTTTTCAATGTCCTACCCGGGTGCCGACCAACAAAAACACGTTTGCATCTGTACAAACCAACGTACAAGGGAGCCTGAAAACCTTGCACGATCGTTGCCCCCGTTTTACCCAGGACTACGCTACCCAGCAACAACAGGGCCTGGATGAAGAAACCTGGTTTAAGTGGGTACAGTTACTCTCAGAGGAATTAGCCTTGGAGTTTTCGGCGCTTTCGGATAAACACGACACACATAGTCAGAATCGCATTCGTCAATTACAACTGAACAAGAAGCCGCCTACGCGCTGCCGCACGTTTGGCTGTGATGAACAACAAATCGCCACTTGCTTTCAACACCGTGTACGTAAAAATGAGGAGGGAATCATCGTGAATAGTCCTGCTAAAATGTTAAGCCAACCTAAAACCAAAAAAAGTACTCGTGCTAATCCCTACATGTCCGAAACGACCAAACTGAAGTCTGTGCACAATATGGGTCCGAAAGACGTTGGCTTTACCTTAGATAATAACAATAAGCCAACACGTTTAAACCCTAACCTGTTTTCAGAATTCATCCATCGTCATTACCTCAAAACTATTTTTGTAGCTCCTGAGCAACGCTACTATGTTTACAAATCTGGGGTGTGGCAGGATCAACTCCCAGATGTACTAAAAAGGAATGCACGAAAAATTCTTCACACTTGGGCTCCTCATTTCTGGCGTTCTAAAATCGAAGCGGAGTACATGACTGCCTTGACACGTGATTGCACACTGGAACATTCAATGGACAGCGAGCGCGATTATATTAACCTGAGAAACGGGATGCTTGACCTACGCAACTTCAAGTTAGAGGAGCATGATCCTACGTTCTATTCCAGTGTACAGGTTCCCATTGACTATGAACCTGAAGCTCCCTGTCCGAATTTTGAAGCCTTTTTGAAGGACATTTTTGATCACGACCAGGAACGTATTGACCTCATTGCAGAAATCTTTGGCTACTGTCTTACCACATCCACCCAAGCTGAACAAGTCTTTCTTTTTTACGGAAAAGGGTCTAACGGGAAGTCCGTGCTCGTTCATGTGCTAAAAAGCCTGATTGGAGAACGTAATACATCGGCTCTCTCTTTAAATGACCTAGAAAAACCTTTTGCCCGTTCCGAGATGATCAACAAACTGGTCAATATTACGACGGAAAATGAAGTTGGCAGTAAAGGGATTGAAACAAGCTACCTAAAGGCCATTGCTTCCGGTGATCCCGTTCGTATTGAAGAAAAATTTAAACAAGGGTACATGCAGGAACTATTTTGTAAGCTTATTTTCGCAACAAACAACCTGCCCTACTCCAAGGATAAAAGCTACGGACTAATCCGTAAAATGACCATGGTTCCCTTTGAAAAAACGTATACGGACGCTCAGAAAGATCCGGATTTGAAAGTAAAACTGATGAAGGAAGGCTCAGGTATTTTGAACTTTGCGTTAGAAGGATTGAAGCGTTTACGTAAACACTCATACCTTTTTACAAAGTCGAAAAAGGTACAGCAACTGGCTAACCAGTACAGCCAAATGATTAATCCAATTCAAGTGTTTGTTGAGGATATGATTGAGACTAAACCTGAGAGTAAGCTGCTTAACAAGGATTTAAAAGCTGGTTTTTTAAGCTGGTGTCAGCGTGAAGGCCATAACGGTCTGTCCAACATCAGTAATCAGCAACTGACGGGTAAAGTGAAAGAAGTTTTGAAGGAGCAAGGAATTGTATTTGAAACGGATAAGTCTGGCGGGGAACGCTTAATCAGAGGCATTTGCCTGAAAACCGCCCCTAAGCCTTCTTGGATGAATAGCACTCAGATCCAAGTCGTTGATAACATTGAAGACTTGGATTAAACGGTAGCAAGAGGCATTGTGGGGCAGTCAGGGGCGAGGATGTGACAGATACATCGAAGGTACGCCACATCTCAATTCCTTGCCTGGTAAGGGATTTGGAAAAAGAGGGGCGCTTGTGGCTTCTTTTTCCTCCCCCTGACAAATTTTTTAATCCTTCAATATCTAAAAATAAAAAGAGTAGTTTCCCAGAAAAAGGGTCACAAACGCCACGACACCTAAAAAAGCCAGCCCTGCAAAGAAAAAGGCTAGTGGCACAGGCTTTCACAAACGTCCCTTTCGGGTCGCTCTAGCGCCACCACCTGAACAGGTAATTCGTTTCAACTCCTCTTTCAAACAGACATTATATCTTTGTAGTCCTGACCACAAGACTACATCACAACCTGTTTGAAGGAGGAACACCATGAAACAAACCGCTAAACGTGTACAGGTACTGCACTTGCACACCATTCGAGAAAAATCCCTGCTCTTTGCAGATCGGGTGGTTCACAGGCCCGAGGATACCGTTTGCCTTTTCCGGGAGTTCATCGGGGACTGTGATCGGGAGGCCTTTTGTGTCCTAACCCTGAACACCAAGAACCAGCCCATGGCCTTACAGTTGGTTTCACTGGGTACACTCAGCTCGTCCTTGTTACACCCGAGGGAGACGTTTAAACTAGCAGTGCTGTCCAACGCTGCGTCCATCATTGCCTGTCATAATCATCCTTCTGGCAAGCCAGATCCTTCTACGGAAGATCTGGACATGACCAAGCGGCTTCAACAAAGCGGTGTTATTTTAGGCATTGAACTGCTGGATCACATCATTTTGGGCGATGACTCGTTTGTCAGCCTCAAGCAAAGGGGGCTCATGTAATGAATCAAGCCATACTCACGTTGATCGTCGCTGCTGCTCAGTTGGCATTCGAGATCATCGCCCAATCTAAAAAAAGATAAGTAAAGGGGTTTTTGTCCTCATGCCAAGACATTATTTAACTCGTATTTCCAGACACAAGCTAAAGCAGTTCTGTACAGATCCCGATGCTTCATCCTGGATGTCCGCCGATCAGGTACGGGAAACGACAACTTCATACTACCAACCCGCTGTTGAAATGCTAGATATCATTTTAAAGCGAAAACGATAGGCTCACAGTTACGTTCCTGAAGATACCTGAGCGGTAGACTTTTCAGAACGCAAACACATTCACACACTTTAATGATTTAACGCTTTTATGTATTTCATATTTCTGTGGCCTCTCCTTTTACAGAGGGGCTGCTTTTTCCCTCAGATTCACCTTCTTTTATAAATTCATCACCATCATCATTCGCCTACATCGAAAGGGGTAACTATACTAATGACCATTCAACGCGCCGTAGCTTACGCTCGCTTTTCCAGTGATAATCAACGGGATGAATCCATTGACGCTCAGGTTCGAGCCATTGAAGCCTACTGCAAACAAAAAGGCTTTGAACTCGTTAAAATCTATATCGACCGCGCCAAAAGTGCGACCTCCGACAAACGACCACAGTTTCAGCAGATGATTGCCGACAGTGAAAATGGCCTTTTTGATGTGCTCATCGTTCATAAGCTGGATCGTTTTAGCCGGGATAAATACGACAGTGCTAAATACAAACGCAAACTGAAATTGAACGGTATTAAACTGTACAGCGTCACCGAAAACCTAGATGGCTCTCCCGAAAGTATCATTATGGAAACTTTGCTGGAAGGTATGGCTGAGTACTATTCCAAAAACTTGGCCCGTGAGGTCATGAAGGGAATGAAAGAAACAGCATACCAATGTAAACATACAGGCGGCTTACCTCCCATCGGCTATGCTGTAGATCCTGAACAAAAAAGTACATCATTAATGAAGAGGAACGCGGCATCGTCGAAACTGTTTTTTCTATGTTCCTCGCTGGTCACGGGTACAATCAGATCATTCGGGAACTGACGGAGCAAAGTTACAAATCCCGTTACGGTAAACCCATCAGCAAAGGCACCTTGGGTACGATTCTTCGCAATGAAAAGTACACAGGCACCTACATCTTCAACCTCACTGACAGCAAGGATGCGGCTGGTAAGCGAAACGGCAATCGACATAAAAATAGTGAAGATGTAATTCGTGTCGAAGGTGGTATGCCACAACTTGTAACCAAGGAAGATTTTCAGAAGGCACAGGATAAGATGAATCAAAACAAGCGCCAGCCTGGCGCTTACAAGGCAAAAGAAATGTACCTGCTTAGTGGACTCATTGTTTGTGGGGAATGTTTAAAAAAGGTAGGTATTCAGTATGCCATGATGGGCAATACCAAGTACAGCGGCAGAAGCAAGCTGAAATATGTTACTTACCGTTGCGGCAACCGTGACCGAACAAAGGCATGTAAAAATCCTGAGCTGCGCCGGGAGTACATTGAAGCCTATGTGCTGGCCCAGCTTCAGGAGAAGATTTTTAATGATGAAGCGATTCCTGTCCTGGCCAAACAGCTTAATGAGTACCAGAAGTCCAAGCAAACGAGCGTCAAAGCCGATCAACAACGCCTGATCAAGAGTCTGGAAGGTGTAGAGCGCCAGATTGATAACATTGTAAATGCAGTGGCTGGCGGTCTTAACAACCCTGCCATTCTTGAAAAGTTGTCCTCATTGGAACAGCAAAAAATTGAGCTAGAAACGAAACTTCTTGAGGCTCAGCAAGTAAAAGAAAAAGCAGCCATCACAGAGGATGCTCTGCGACAACTGCTTTCTGGCTTTCAGGACCACATCACCAGCCGGAACCTTCCTGAGATCAAGAAGTTCATCGGCAGCTATGTAGAAAAGGTGATCGTCTACAAGGAACACGTAGAAGTCATCTTTAAGCTACAAGTTGTGGATTTGATCGATGGAGGCGAACTTACACTATTAAAAACCCTGCGAACCGAGTATAAAAAGTAGGTTCACGAATATTACAGAGCCCTTTTTATTGTAGAATCCCAAGCGTTTGGTATTAAAACAAAAAAGTCCTGTTAACCTTAATTGATTGGCAAGACTTTTTTAATTATATTTTGATTTCAGAAAATAAAATCTTGGTAGGGACTCTACTATGTCTTTCGCAAGTACCAGATTTAATCAAGGGGTTGGGTGGATTCCCTTTTCATACTCACTGTCAATATCGTCAAGAATTGGTGTACTCCCTAATGTATAAGAAAACTCCGTTATATCTCTTTTAGAAAAAACGACCCCTTCATCGCCTAATTGTAAGGAGAAGTTATAGAATGCAATTATAATTAAATTAACTACATTTTCCATATCATTTATATATTTCGAGCTTTTTTCCTTATTGTTCTCCACATAATCAATAAGGAATCTATGTGGTGTAAAGTTCTCTCTCTTATTAACATGCACATTACCTGATAAGGTAGAGTAGATACTGTTTAAGTCCTTGTAGATTACCCCCACAGATTTCCCACTGTAGAAATCAGTTACAAAGTTTGTTAGTTTCCTGACACCGTGAGTTTGCTGCAATGCTTTTAATTTTTGCAGACTAGGAGTTGATCTGAATACACTTATTCTTTTGTTATTCCTATACTCTATAAAATGCTCTACTGCCAAACTTAACCTAAAAAAGGATTCAATACCTGAACGCAAAATTTGTTTAGAGGCATTAACATAACCCGCATTACATAAATCCAAGCACACAATAAGGTTATTTTTGCACTCGTAATAAAAGTCACCTATAAAACTTCTTGGATTTAATCTATCTAGAGCTGAGGCAATAGTTGTTATCATATATATTTTCTCATATATATATTTTATCTGATCAGATAAAACAGTATCCGTTAAATAAATTCGAGAGCGAATGAATTCAAGATAACGTTGATAATCCTTATCCTGCTCACTCACCTGTTCCACGCTCATTAATAGCCTCACTCCTTAGATTCAATAACTGATCTCCAGTCACTTATAACTTTAGGGTTAGTTTTATTTTTAGATTTTGTTTTCTTGGTTACAGACTTTAGATCATCATCGTCAGATGTTATACCTACATTTAATTCTGGATGGGCTATCATGAATCCCTGTATGGTTTTCTCAAGTTTTATGAAGTAATCTAAATCCTCTAATTTCGAGTTTCTTAGATCTTTTATTAAGCGAGCATATAAGGCTGGACGCGAATCGAACAAATAGTCTTTGTAATCTTGAGTTAATATCTCATTTGTGAAATGTTTTAAGTCTTTGTTGTGAGAAAAATATTTTTTTTCAAGAATAATTTCACTCAGCAAGGGAATACTTAGAAAAAGAAGCTTTTCAATATTTGTTTTATCTTTAACATTGAGTTCTAAAAATTCTTGAATATACTTCAAATCCCTCACCTCACTTGCATAGATTTTTCAACAAATTCCACACAAAGTCTCATTATTTCATCTCTTGTAGAACCCATGTCATACATTAAACTGGATACTTTTCCAGTTCTAATTCTTTCAAATTCATTAATAACATTAGTAAATGTGGGGTCACTTTCAAATGACTCTTGTATAGCTATCCTACCTTGCTTCTCTTTATGTAGAGTAAAAATTATTCCCAGATTTGATATGCTGTGTCCTTTTAAAGCAAAGTCTTTACCCATTACTCTATTAAGTAAAGAAAAACCCAGAGTTGAAAACACATCCGGTGCAATAGGAACAACATAATGGTGACTAGCAAGCAATGCAGCTTGCGAATAGATTGAGTATGTAGCAGGAGTATCTATTAATATAAAGTCCAGATTGTAATTTGGTATAATTTGCTCTTGAATATAAGAACTTAATATTTTCTCTGCTCCTCTTCTGCTTGACTCATAATCAATAAGCTCTAAGTCTCCGGGTATAATGTAGAGGCTAGATTCGGTTTCTGTATGGGTATGTAATTTTAGAATAACATCCTTATGAGAATGCTCTGTGGCGCCTTGAACAATCCCTGCTCCTGAAGAACCCATTACTACGTTCGCAATAGTTCTCCTCTGCTTGCGAATTGTTTCATATTCATCAATACTTCTGTACTTTGTAAACAATGCTTGTGTCGCATTAAATTGGGGATCCATATCTATTAACAAGACATTCTTGTTTAATCCTCTTACTAGCGTATCAGCAATATTTATAGCTGTAGTGGTTTTTCCCACCCCACCCTTCATATTAATGAATGAAACACATTTAGGCCCAGTAATCATCATTTTCCCCCCGTATTGATAACATTGCTATAAGTTTAAACTATCGCAACTAAACTATGCAATAAGATGATTTTAGTTATATGGTAAAAGAAAGCCTTCTTTTACAACAAAAAAAGCACCACCAGCGTTACGCTGACAGTGCCTTCACCGATGCTTTCGGATTATATAGAAAGTATACAACGTTTGGTTTATTCTGTAAATATATTATTTTTTAACTGTAGTCGTATTGGTCTTACTGTTCCATTCCACTGTAGCCCCTAGCGCCTCTCCTACGTCTCGCAGCGGTACATATGTCTTTCCGTCGATTAAAACATTCGCAATACTCTTGCTGTTCACGATCACCTTCGCCACCTGTTCATCATCCTTCCCAATTTTACTTAACACTGAATCAATTTGAGCCTGTGTAGGCCGTTTGCCAGCCCTGTATTGTGCCGTAGACAGTCCAAAGACCATTTGGAAGTGAGGCATATCTACAATAGATTTAAAGTCTCCACCCCACTCAAAACCCAAATCCTTAGCGATGGCCACAACCTGCATCCAGTCGGCCTTATGATCGGCGTTGCCGTCCCGTTTGGTATCCCAGCTTACGGATCTTCCATCCGGCAGCAGTAAAGCAAAGTCCACAGCCACGCCAAAATTATGATAACTCGTCCCGCCCTTGGCGTTCGTTACCTTTGGCCCCGACTTCGTTCTGCCCTGCGCGTAAAGCTCATTTTGCTCCGCTATGGTACGCAATCCCTGTGTTATGACGATAGGTATGCCCAAAGAAAAAGAGCGCTCTATAAGACGCTCCGTGGCTGTACATACGACAGGTAAAAGACCTTGGAGGCGTGCAGCAGATTTACTCTTTACCAACTCCAGTGTTATTGCCATTACCGTTCCCCCCTTTGCCTTTCAACACCTCGACCGCCTGGCGGATCACAGGCGGGATAGGTGCGCCAAGCCTGCCGCCGTTTTCAATTATCGACAACAGCTCATTCGCCATGTAAAAATAGGCCGCTGCGTCCCGGAACAAATGAGAGTCACCAAGCACACCATCTACCAAGTGCGCCACAGCGACCATTGCGAAAATAAACACCTTACGGGCCACCCCAATAAGGCCGACCTTACTTTTAAGACCACCTTCTGCTGCCGCAGCTGCACACCCTGTAACATAATCTATAGCAACAAATACCAGCAACGCACCCAATACGCCAGACCACCCACCGAAAAAATAAGCTGCTGCACCACTCCCAGCAGCAGTAAACCATTTGAATACCAAGTCCAATCTATCCATGTCTTCCTCCATACCTGCTCAGGAAAATCCTGGCCTGTCAAAATTATTTGAACAACAAAAAGAGCACGTCATATAACGCGCCCTGAATCGCCTTCTTACAACCAAAGGAGATTATCTTTTAAGTGGTACGCCAGCTTCTTCCATTCGCTGATTAATGTCGATGTAAATTTCATTAATCTGTTTTTGAATTTCTCGTTGGCTTGCAGCTCGTTCAGTCAAGGTAAGGGATGCATCATTACCTAGTGCTCGTTTCTGATTAGTAAGATCGGACAGGCGAATTGAAATAGACCCTTTCGCCCTGGAAGTAACCATTTTACGAAGGTCTTCACTGTACCACGTTGGAATTTGACTTTTACCGTCTGCAATATCCGCAGCGGCCTGTTGTAACTTTGTCTTGCCATCATAGAAATCTGTGGAAAGAGTATTCGTGAACTGCGGGTCCAGAATGTAGTTTTTAAGCAAAGTGTTTCTGACATTACCTGAACCTTGCTGACTGGTCAAAGGTAACAATAGCCGCGCCGGATCTCCGCCGTATGCCCGGATCAGATAATCTACCTTCTTAGGTGACATGTTTAAAACCTCTCCCAATTTGATAGCCACACTTGAAGTCCTCTCATCGTATCGGTTGACAGGAGAGTTGGCTTCAAACGACTTCGACTCAATGGGACGGCCAGCATAGTCGCGATTGGACATAACCGCTACAGCTGGAGCCAGCACCGTTGAATTAAGAGTACCGGACAATCCTTGTTCAAACCCGCCCCCTTGAGTAATAGGCTGGAGCGCACCGGATACCAATGGCGGTACATAGGCGTTCACTACTGCGTCTGCCGCACCCTTAAATGCCCGGGGATTATCGTTATTCACCTTCTCCAAAGTGTCCACGAACAGGCCGCCAATAGCCCCATACTCCTGCGGCAATGGAATCTTAGTGAACGTACCGTCATCGTTCTTACCTACGTACAAGCTTCGGTATTTGTCACGTGCAGGAATGATCTGATAGTCCGGGTCATCGTGGAATTTTGAATACTCAATCAGCTTCGGAACCAGCACCGTCACGCTCACCATGCCAATTGTTTTTAAAGGGTGATCTTTGACCTGCGAAAAGAATTTACGTGCGCCCTGAACGGCTGCATTTTGATAAGGAATCAGCTTCTCAAGATTTTGAGATTGTGCGCCGCGTCGGCTGAAATTGGTTGTGATTTCTCTGGCTTCCCGCATAGCATTACGGATATTATCCGGAGTTCGCTCACCACCTAAACGCCGAAGCTCACCTTTATACGCCGCCATCCGGTTAAGGTTCTCTGTGATATCAGCAACTTTATGCAAGGCGCGGAATGGAGACGCTGCGACCTTGCCTGCCCCTTTAACGATACCTTTAGGAGAAAGAAACGGATCACGATCAAGAGCGCGAACGCCCTTACGTAAAGGCTTTTCTCCCCGCAATGCTGCCGAATACTCTCCGCCTGCACGACGAAACTCTTGCGACAAAGCCCTGATAGCCTCCAACCCCGGTGTGCCCTTGGGAAGCGTGTCTGCCACAGAACTGATAACCGCGTGCCCAAGGTCTGTAAGATGGCTGATCGGATTTTTAGATTGGATCATGGCCTGTGTAACATCCATCGTGAAGCCTTTAATAGAAAACACAGGAGCCAGTGCCCCGGTAGCGCCATACTTGGTGGCATCACTTAGCTTACCGAAAACGTCCAACACAAGATTAGATTGTTCGGCCCCCATACCAGCCAGCGCCTTAACAGCTTCCGGGTCTTTGATTTTAAGGTAAACAGGCTCACCCTTAAACATGGCACGCACAACGTTGTCTTCGTCCAGACGTTGACGGTTAAACAATTTGTCAAAGTCTTCATTCAACATCTGAACATAATCCACTTCATCACCTTCAGAAAGAAGCTGTTTGAGTGACCTTTGCCCGGCTGGTTTCTGTACAATCTCCATCGTACCCGTATACAATTCCGGGTCTTTACGAACAGCATCCACCAGCGTCTGCATAACACGGTTACGCATTGCAGCGTTTACCCATGCCCCTGTAGCTTCGATAGCTGATCGGCGTGGATCTACTATGTTGCGAACAGAACCTGTAGGACTGACCTCTTTGATAGGAGCTTTCTGCCCTGAAAAGGCATTGGTCTGTTTCATCGCAAACGGACTGGCGAACTTCTCTGATGTTGTAAACTGTCGGCGCATGGAGGTGTAATGAGGGTTTCGCTCTCTCAACGCCTTGAATGCTGCTTCCGACAATAATCCTTCTTCAACACCATAAGTTTTCAGCATATTTTCATTGAAATTGTCCCACTCAGACGCAATGTTTTTAAACTCAGGAAACCGCTGATCATAACTTCTGATCTGCTTTTCCACTTTTTCAGTAGTCATATTCAAGTTTTTGGCATATACCCTTTCACCACGCTCCATACGTGTTGCCGCATGACGCAAGACGAGATAATCAAGAAACTTCGGTGTTTGCCCTCGGGCTACTTTACTGAAAATATCGTTCAAGCTGGAACCAATAACTTCGCCTTGGGGATTCACGAATTTATCATTTGCAATAGCGTTGGCAATGTTATTCGCCCGATTAGCGTCAATGGACTGGTCATAAGCTTTAGGACTGAGCTTTTTAAGAGGCGAGCGCGCGTCAACCATATTCTGATGAAAAGCGCGTGCTGCCGCCTGCGCTTCAGCCTTGGTCCCTTGAACATCTCGCCGTAACGGATTACCCACAATCTGATCCGCAGTAGTAAGAGGGTTTCGACTGATACGCTTGTTGCTTCCAAACATAGATATGCCCACACCTTGGTTGCCAAATAGATTAGTAAACCAGTTTTGTCGCATTGGAGTCAGTTCTTCAATTTGTGCCGGCACTGCGGCATTCGGTTCAACAAGCGGTGTCGGAGCTTCAACATCAGGAACTGTTTCCGTTTTAGCAGCTGCCGCTTCGGCGTTTTTCGCATCTATTCTAGCCTGGCGGTTTTTAAGATACTTAGGAACAGACGGATCAGTCATCGGATCAAAATTCTTTTGCGTATTAACCGACGATTCATTTACCCGTGGTCTTACAGGCCCTTTGCGCTGGGGGTTGATATCTCTCAACCTTTCTGAAACAAGCGGTTGATCGGTTATACGCAGTGCCGGGTCAACTTCTCTAACGCCTGTGCGCAGATTATCAAGGGCAGATGTATAAGCCGCTACTTGTTCGTCATATCCAGATTCCTGCCGCCATGACGGCACCTCTCCAGCTTCGTCGCGGAAACCATTATCAATTCGTTCACGCGCCAAAGCGTATAGGTCTTTGTTGCTTGGAGCTTTACCGTTTGCCCGGTAGAACTCCTGATACCAAAGAGGATTCTGAGACGTGCGTCCTGTACGGCCAATAACCTCACCTTCAGGAGTGCGTTGAAGCTGACCTTGCGACACCCCGCCACGATTGTCACGCGACTGCTTGAGGTATTTATACTCATCAATGACACGCTGACCATATTGGCTTTCAAGCTCCTGCAACCTAGCATTAATCTGCTGAATCTCTCCACGCCCTTCAGCAGCGTTCGCAGTAGCACGACGAGTCTGTGGCGATCCCTCCGGCAAATCGAACGTAAACGGATTAGCAATTGCTTCGTCCCCTGCTTGCTGGACAGATCGGGATGTAGCTGCGTTAATGCGAGCATCCTTTCTGCCGACCGGAAGGCTGAGTATTTCGGATACTTCACTGTCAGGGATGCCATTTTTCTTAAACAACACACGCCAGCCAGCTCCGACACCTCTGGCCACTACTTCCCCACCAGCTCCGAACGCTGCACCCATAGCGGCATTGTGAAGCATTTCCTCACCTGTAGACTGATCCAAGTTAAGACCATAGGCTGTATTGCCGATGGCTCCTGTTGCCGCTCCAGTAGCAATGCCGCGAGTAACACGATCAGCAGCGGCAGGTGTAACACCTGGTAATTTAGCAGCCTGTCGGCTAATCGCATTCACAGCAGCATTCCCCGCCCGTGTAGCAAGCGCACCTTCTGCCGCAGCCATCGGACCAGTCAGCAGATTTTGGCCTTTAACCCCCGGTGCAGCAGGGTTAAAGGCCAATCCAGCAAAACCGCCTACTGTACCTGCTATGTCCGCTACCTTATCAGCGGTAGCGTTACCTGTAGTGACGTTGTAGTATGGACGATCACCGATTACCATACCACCACCTGTGCTAATACTTCTGTTTATAAAATTACCCGTATCTGTATTGGACATGAGACCCGTACCCCATTCGGCAAGAGGCTGGATCGGCTTTAGATACGGGTTTTTGTTAACCGTGTTTTGGATCTCTTCCATACGCTGTTCATATTCGGTTAAAGGTTTGATCGTTTGCCCCGTAGCCTGCTTGAAGGTTTGTATAGCTTTTGGACTACCCTGTGTCGCCTGAGCAAAAGTAGAATTTTCAATAAAACCAGGTCCGATACGTAACGGATCAGGAAGCTTTGCCCTTTCCGCAGATCGGGCCTGAGTTTGACGTTGCATTTCCTGCGCGGCTTTATTTAAAAAATCGAGGCCCAATTCTGGCGTGAACACATCCGACAACTCGACTTTATTCGCTTGATTATTTCGAAATTGGTCTGATCGACTGGTACGCGACTGCGTATTTTGTTGAGAACGAAGTGTGCCGTTTAAAGCACTCTCTCTAATTTCTGATGCACGTTTACGCTGGTTCTGTACAAATTGTTCGTGCCGGGATGCCATCTAATCACCTCAATACCATTTATTTTTATCCCAAAATGCGAGAGCCTTTTCAGGTGTACCATAACGAGACTTAATATATTTGAGTCCTGCAACTGATTGTTGGTAAGGATCATTCCAGTTTGTAATGCCTTGGCCGTACCCTTTACGAGTACCGTCCAAGAACTGAAATAACCCCTTAGCTGTGGACTTTGGATTTTTCGCATTTGAATTAAAACTAGATTCTCGCGCTACTAGTTCTTCTACTGCTCTCCGCCAGTTGGCCGGATACCCACCATCGGAAATTGCCTGAGATATGGCACTAGTACAGCATCAGTCTTTA
>NZ_JBITPH010000086.1:0-24505 GCF_050467685.1 Paenibacillus sp. NRS-1782 | reverse complement strand
TGGTTAATCAACAGACGTGTTACTATATAGTAGTTTTTAATTCAATTTACTTATTAACAGTTATTAATTAGAAGTAACTCTTTCTCTACACTTCTAACTAGAAGATTTTGCAAAAATCCAATAAGCGACTTCCAATAAATAATATATAGATTGAAAGGGTCTGGTTCGTCTATATATTGCACTTTGGAGCGACTGGAATCGAATTTTGTGAAATCCTTACTATAGAGAGGTGTAATCATGTCTGAACTTTTAGATTTAGTCGGCACACGCATTCGGGATATTCGGAAGTCCAAAGGGCTTTCCCAAGAAGCTTTAGCCGAAAAAGCAGGCTTCAATTCGAGCTATATCGGTTTTATTGAACGCGCAGAGAGAAATATATCTTTGAAAAATCTGGAGAAAATAGCGAAGGCATTGAACGTGGGCGTTTATCAGTTGCTTACATATGTAAAGGAAAATGATGAGCTTGCCGAAGAAGATTCGAGTATAAAAACCATTTTGACTCTGCTAAGAACGCGTGAATCCAAAGATACTGAGCTGGCATTGAAGATTCTTACGGACATATTTGCAAGAATTGATGAGCATTAACCCATAAGTAGCTACGTTCGCATTCACTGGGTGTCAGATCGGTGATTACTTACTCCAGGTACACGAAATCCCCCCAAGGAGGGGGGATTCTTTGAAAAAGTTTACATAAAATGATCGAGAATAATGCTCATTTAAAGATTTTGTTATACAGCTTTATAATTAAGTATGAAAGTACAAAGCAGAATACAAAAGAACCCAGAAAGTCACCCATACCAAAGAAGTAGTTTTCGGCCTCTATACCCATTCTAAATACATTTTGACTACCTGTTACAACCTGAGCTGTACGTAAAGTCAGAAAGGGAAACAGCAACCCATAACTATACTCGTTGAAAGGGCTTCCTGATTCGGGGCTACTCGATCCTTGAGGTTCATATGTCGAAGGGTATATGAATGAGGCCATCATAATTAGAAATGCTAAAATCCAATACTTTTTGGTTTTGAGAAAATTCATGAATCACCTGCCGTAAAGGTTTATTAATAATTGTGTATGCTGTCCTCAAATAATACTGTAATGTCCTGAGAATAACTGAGTGGTGTACCTTTAATCCCCCATGTTAATAAGCCTCTGGCTGTGATATCAGCGCTATTCCCGAGAGCCCTAACATCTCCATCAAGATGTTTCCAGTTGTTTGCGACAGCTATGCCCGTTTGCCAACTGGTAAGCACTTTCCCTCTCATAAATAAGCCATCGTACTTTCTTCCATCACTTGAGTCCCCGATTAAAATGTTGTACTGAATATGCACATAACACCAACCTAACGATGGGACACCGGTCCATACTTCAGCTTCCCTCTTATTGTATGTCTTGTAATTTGGTTTTATGATGCTGTCATTCTCAGGTATCGTTTTGATATTGACCAGCTTGGTTTCAATTGCAGATTTATCTACAAAAAATTGAGAAAGGTATTGTTTCAAATCTTCATCGCTATAATTCTTGATTTTAGCTGCATACTCATCAGTCAATAATTCTTGATCAAAACGAAGAGCTCCTTCATTTGACTTCTTTGCTTCATTCAGCTCTATAATCGCGTTGTTGAGCCTTTTAGCAATCTCATCTTTGTTATAAACACTGTCCATTAATCCACTTGATAAGTTGTTAGAAGAACTATTATTTATATTTATAGCCTCATCTGCAAAAGCCATTGTGGGTACCAACATACTACTTGCCAGCATACCTGCAATAATTCTCTTTTTCATTTTTTTTCAATCTCCTTTAATTTTTCTGTGTGAACACCTTGTATTCAACACATACTCATTTAACCATTATTATCCACATGATGAAATAGTCCATTAGTACCAATATGTTCCACGAAATTAATGTAATAAATTGTTGAACATCCGATAATCATGTCATTTTATGACTTACCACAAAAATATGCAAATAAAAGAAGCCGGGCAATAACACGACTTCTGTTGGAGTTGCAACCATTTTTCGCCCTCTACGACAACGCCAGCATTGCTTGCATATCTTCCTCTGCCGTAGTAATCAGCTTTAAGCCAAACAGCTCTACCAGCACATCCAGCACGCCAGAAGAAATAAATTCGGGCGGCTTCGGCCCGATGCGGATATCCTGAATGCCAAGGCTGAACAAGCCTAGCAGGATGGCAACAGCTTTTTGCTCAAACCAGGACAACACAATGCTGACAGGCAGCTCATTCACCGTACATCCAAAAGCATCCGCTAACGCCAGAGCGATTTTCACCGTAGAACCGGAATTGTTGCATTGCCCCAGATCCATATAACGCGGAATTCCCGTGTCCCCCACGGTGCCATAGTCCACGTCATTAAAGCGGAATTTCCCACAGGACGTGGTTAAAATAACGGTGTCGTTCGGCAGGGAAGTGGCCAGCTCTCGGTAATAGTTGCCGCCTTTGCCTGGTGCGTCACAGCCAGCAATAACGAAAAAGCGGCGAATATGTCCGTCTTTAACCGCCTGAATAATCTCGGGAGCGAGTCCGATAACCGTCTCGTGATGATATCCCGTCGTAAGCACCTGCTCAGATTCTACATCTGCGGGTGGCAGTGCCAGCGCGCGCTCGATCAACGGTGCAAAGTCGTCGTCCGTAATCTTGGCGACGCCCTCCAGCCCGGCTACTTCATAAGAGAAAAACCGATCTGCATACGTGCCTTTAATCGGCATGACGCAGTTCGTCGTGGCGAGAATCGCGCCCGGAAATTCCTCGAACAGTCTGCGCTGATCGTACCAGGCTTTGCCGATATTGCCTTTCAGATGTGCATATTTCTTCAACGCCGGATAACCGTGGGCAGGCAGCATTTCCGAGTGGGTATAGATGTTGATGCCCTTACCTTCGGTCTGCCGCAGCAATTCCTCCAGCGCATACAGATTATGTCCGGTCACGACGATACATTGGCCTTCAATTTTATTCTGGCTGACAGTAATCGGCTGTGGTATGCCAAAACGATCCGTATGCGCATGATCCAGCACATCCATAATCCGTACGGCTGCATTTCCGACCTTCATCGCCATGTCCAAATGCTCTTGTACATTAAAGTTGGAATTGGTTAAGGTCATATATAACGCTTCGTGCGTAATACGATCCACCTCTGGATCGCTATAGCCCAACTGACGAGCATGTGTCGCATAGGCCGCAATGCCTTTTAACGCAAAAATCATCGTATCCTGCAAGCTCGCTATCGTTTCATTCTTGCCGCACACTCCAACTACGGTACATCCGCCACTCGGCGTCTGTTCACACTGATAACAAAACATATCGTTTTCCTCCAAATATGGATAGGTATTTGTTCGTTATCCACAGCGTAACAGACCCCTAAGCGCACAGGTGTGATTACACACACATTTTTCAGCTCACTCCTGATCCGACGCGATCACAGCCATTCCACCGCCTTTGCGATACTGAACAGGGGAAACACCCATGGTCTTTTTAAAAGCGGTGCTAAAATAGTGCTGACTGTCGTATCCCGTACGTTCTGCTATATCATAGATAGACAGCGTGGTAGAATCCAGCAGTTGCACCGCCTTGCGGATACGGGCGCGCGTGACGAGGGTCACGAAGCTGTCGTTTAGCTCTTTTTTGAGCACACGGCTGAGATACACGGCAGATACCTGTAAACGCGAGGCGAGGGATTCCAGTGTCAGCCCCCGGTCTGCAAAGCCTTCCTGAATAAGCTGTCGTGCCCGGCGTACGAGTGGAGACAGCTGCGATTCGCCGTACACACGATCACGACAGGCTTGAAACGCATCAACCGCACCTGCCAAGCCCCCGGCATTTCGTTCCACATGCGTATGAACCGCTATGTTAAGGTAGCGACCAATAGCCTGCTCCATCGTTGCGCCGATGGCTTCGGGTGCCTCCTGCCACAAGCACATGCCGATCAGCCCGTTTGCATCGCGGAACAACACATGCGGCAGGCCCTCCAGCAGCTCGCCAATGATATTTTCAGCGGCAAAAAGAAACAGCTGGCGATCATTCTCGCGCATAATCGTTTGCCGAGCCTCTGCCGCAGGCCACCGCACCACGCCGATCTGAACGGGTGAACGGGATGGAAGACGTAAAAACGCCAGTTGCTCCATCACGTCCTTTCCCGTGTTCTGCCCTTCCAGCCATTCCAGGCAAAAGCGCTGGCGCAGCAGCGGAATATTCCGCTCAATCTGCCCGGCGGCCTGTTCTACATAGGCGGCACGCTTACGCTCTTCGTCCAGCCGCCCGCCGAGCCGCGACAACGCAGCGTGAAGCTGCTCCGCATCGACCGGCTTCAATATATAATCCTCCACGCCAAGTCGGACAGCCTCCTGCGCATACGCAAATTCATCATGACCGGAAATGATCAGACAACGACATTCCGGGCGTTCTTCCCGCAGCCGCCGGATCAGCTCAATGCCGTCCATGAACGGCATATTCATATCAACCAGCAAAATGTCGATGCCAAGCTGTACCGCCAGCTCCAGCGCTTCTTCGCCATCCTCCGCCTCACCCGCAACCTCCATGCCGAGAGCCGTCCAGTCTACGCAATCTCGTATGCCCTCACGAATGATCGGCTCATCATCTGCGATCAGTACCTGGTAACGTTTTGCCGTCATCATCGTCACTTCCGTTAGGGTCTTGTCCGTCAGACTCGTCGTTGTCCAGGTGCCGATGGTGTGTGATTTCATCATCCTGATCCGCTCCTTTATCATGAGGCTTCGTCCATTGTGTCATATCCCGCAGCAACGGATGAATGATCGTAACGCAGGTGCCTGCCCCCTCTTCACTGTCCAATACAATTCCATATTCCTCACCAAAAGATAGCCGTATACGCGCCTGTACATTCAGCATGCCATAGCTCCTGCCGTTCGCATTCACACTGGCTCCACTTGGCTTCTGTTGTCCATCCATCGAGTCCAGCGGTGCTTCCAGCAAATGCCGCAGCTCCCGCAGCCGTTCCACCGTCATCCCTGCACCATTATCACGTACCGTCAGCAGCAGCTTATCTCCCTCAATCCGCGCCTCTACCCCAATCGTGCCGGGTCCGCGTCTGGCCTTAATGCCATGATAAATGGCGTTTTCCACCACAGGCTGAAGCATGAGCTTCAACACGAACAGCTCCCCTAATTCCTCGGGTACGCTTAATTCCCAGCGAAGTCTGTCACGATACCGGGTTTGCTGAATTTGCATATAGCTTGATATATGCTCCATTTCGCTGCGTAGCGGAATAAAGTCATCCCCCTTACTCAACCCGAGACGAAACAATCTGGATAGCGCCCCCACCATGTCGGATACGTCATCTGCCCCGTTTTTACGAGCCATCCAATGAATCGTATCTAAAGTATTGTACAAAAAATGAGGCTTAATATGCTCCTGTAGGCTACGCAGCTCGGCATCCCGCTTCTGGCGCTCCCTTAGCTCGCTAAGCGACATCAAACGGCGAATTTTCGCCAGCATCCGGTTGAAGCTCCTGCCGAGCATCCCGATTTCATCCCCGCGGTCACTCCATTGGCGAACCGTAAGGTCCCCCGTCTCTGCTGTCCGCATATAGGACATCAGCCGGAAAATCGGCTGTGCAATCGAACGCGACAGCCTTAAGGATGCCGTCAATCCGAACAGACATACAATGAAGACAAAGGAAACGACGTAAAATTGAATTTGTCGTACCTCCAGTGTTGATTCCCGCGCCGGAAATACACCCACCGTTCTCCAGCCCGTAAACTCGGAAGCCCGGAACATGAACAGCAATTCCCTTCCTCCAGCTTCACGAGTAAACATCCCGTTGTCACCAGCCCCAAACCATTCCGGGGGAATACGCTTGATCAGCGGCATATCCGGCATATACACGCTACGTCCCTTGGCATCTGTCACCATTAAATATCCTGTTTTGCCTAGAGTTACATCTCTGGCAGCCTGCGACACGGCCCGTAGCTTGAGATCAATCATAATCACGCCCAGCACACGTCCAGTCTGCGAATCCGTCACCGACCGGACGACAGACACGATTTCGCTATCCTTGTACTGAACATGAGTCGTCACATTACGATGGCTCGGCTGTCCCAGTACAGTAAAAATACCTGCATGCTGCACCGCCTGTTTATACCAGTCTTCTTGGGTCAGGCTGCGCGTGCTTCGAGCATACATTTCGTTACTCATATAGTCGCCGTGTTCGTTCACGATCAGAATACCCGCAATCTCGGGATATAACGTGGTAAAGCCCTGCAAAAATTGCTTCATCCCATACAGCGTATCCTGTGCCCGTTCCCCCTGTTGTTTCTCCTGCGCAACCGACTGCGCTCCTGTACCCGTGTGACCATCAGCGAGCGTCCGTCCTTGCCAGAACTCCCCGATATCCGGGTTAAAGCCAATCAAATACGTCATGTTCTGCAAATTTTCCATTTTGGTATCCAATGCCTCATTTACCTTGCCAATGAGCTGCATTGTATGGTTTTCCACCTGCCGCTCAATAATTCGTTCCACCGTCCAGTTGACCAGCAGGCCCAATCCCAGTGACGGTACGATGCCAAATAACAGGAATAACAGCATAAGCTGATACCGCAAAGGCATATTGCGCAAGCGCAAACGCTGCATCCTTTGATCCAACCATGCGCGTATACGCTTCCATCTCCGCTGATTATCATTTTGCATAATAATCATCTACATTCGCCCGTGTGACGACGGATATTCCTGTGTCCACCCGTACGGGCAGCGGGGCGTTGTCACCGGAGGAGGAAGGAGCGGGAATCGTCAAATGATGATGCAGATGGAACAGATATTGAAGCGACCAATAGCCCATATTCCACGTTCCCTGAGCAATGGTTGCCGAGATCGTCCCTCCACGGATCATATCCAGAGTCGCTTTATTCGTATCAAAAGAAATAATTTTCAGCGGACGACGGCTCTGTTGGCTCAATACCGCCTCACCGACACCTGTTCCTCCCGTCGCCTCAGTCACAAAAATCCCCGCCAGCTTCGGATACGCCTTCATCAGCCGCAGCGACTCATCCCGGGATACCATCGCGTCACCGCGTCCATCTGCCACTTCCACCACCTTCATGGCAGGATATTGTCGCTGAATGGTGTCACGAAAGCCACGGGAACGCTCCTCATGATTTTGCTGACCGGGTAACGTCAGAACAGCGACTTCGCCTTCCCGTCCCAGCAGCTCTGCCATTTTGTCCGCAGCAGTCACACCCGCCTTGTAATTGTCCGTCCCCAAAAAAGAATACGCCCGGCTGCCCGGCGCCCCTGCATCGAACAGCACCACAGGGATGCCCGCGTCCAGTGCCTTATTAATCGCCGGGATCAGCGAGTGTGGATCAATCGCGGAAATCGCAATCCCTGCGGGCTTCCGGGCAATCGCCTGCTCGATCACGGTCGTCTGCTCCTGCGCATCATAACGGGTAGCCCCCCGATACTCGACGGTCACACCCATCGCATCCCCGGCATCCTCAAAGCCCTTAAGCCCGCTTTTCCAATACTCCAAACCGGACTGGAACGTAATCATGATATACGTTTCTCCAATGCTGCCGCGTAGCCCTTTTTCCTCCCAGGTTCCGTTCAACGGCCCGGATTGTTCGTACCTGAACACATACAAAGCAAAGGCCGCAATCAGCAAAATATATACCAGCAGTGTTTTTTTCATCCTTCCTCCCCCCCTTCTGTACCTATCCCAAAGTTGTGAATTTACTTAGATTGTAAACGCAATCATATCAAATGGGAACTACCTCCACTCCTCCAACTTTCAGGTAGTGTTAATCCTGCACTAATGTTTCTGCGTTACAATACCTAAATTGTATTATGAAGAAGGTATACGATTTCTTTGGGAAAAGGAGTGATAGGGATGAGCAAGCCGCGTATCGCGGAGTGGACAGAACTGCGGGGTCTTGCCTACCTCGCTGTCGTGCTTCAGCATTGCATTGGTGAATATATTTACCGCAGCGATATCCAGCAGCCGGATTCCGTTATGCTCGCGATGCTGTATCATTTGACACGCTTTGGCACACCGACATTCGTTTTCCTGTCTGCGGCGCTGCTTTTTTATAACGGCAATAAACCCATTAGCTATCCTCGTTACATAGGCAGGCGGTTTCGGGATATTTATGTTCCATTTCTCTGCTGGACGATCCTGTATTGGATATGTAACCAGAACTGGTCAACGGCACAGTGGGGAAATATTTATTTTTACAAGGGCATGTTCGAGGAAATGATTATACCTGTCAGCGGATATCATCTATGGTTTGTGGTGATGATTTTTCAGTTTTATATTTTGTTTCCCTTATTTGCAAAAGCAGCCGGGCATGTACAAACGTTCCTCCGTCGCTACAGCACCAAAAAACGCAAACAGCTCGTTCTGATTGTAATGCTGACAGCAGCGGCGGCCTATGCTCTGCTCCTGCAATGGTCCTACTATGACATGTCTGCGTGGAGCACCAGGTTACCTTCCCTTTGGCAGACTCTGCTGGATTACCGCACCTACAACTTTGTCATGTACTTTTTCTATTTTATGCTGGGCGCGGTATGTGCCTATATGACGGACACGTGGCGGGGACTGGCTAAGCAGACGTTGCCGTGGAATGTATTTGTCTTTATTGGTCTGTTCATGCTCATGGGTCACACGATGCTGATCCAGTCGGGCGATACGATGAATCTGAATATTTCCACCTATCTCAAGCCAAGTACCTTTGTGCTGATTGTCTCACAGTTGCTTTTGTTATATGGACTGCTGCTCCATTTGCAAAAAGACCAGCGCTCCGAGCCGTTCCGCCGCATACTGAACTGGATCGGACGTTATTCCTTCGGGGGATATCTGGCTCATGCGCTCGTGCTGGCCTTCATATCCTACTTCACCCGCCCGCTTTCATTGGGCGATCATCATTTTACGGCAACACTGCTTACGTTTGTCGTCGTGGCAAGCGTGTCTCTCGGCATTAGCTGGCTGTTCGCCCATCTGCCGGGAGGCAACTGGATAGTCGGCTCCAAAGGCAAACAGCGCTTGACCTGGCCGTTTCGGTTTCAGCCGCTTTCCTCCAAGCGCACTTCCAAAGGCACGCAGGAGCTTGGCTCATAGAAAAAGAGATGCTACAACACTAAAAAAGGCCGACACTTGGCCGACCTGATCCATCTTCAATACAACTATGAGATAATTATAATTCTCCCCGTGAAGTACCTATACGAACTGCGAGTTCACCAGACATGTAATCATTACCTGAGGTAAGGCTTACATAAAACTTACCGGTAGACCAAGCATTCGAGCTAACTTCACTATAAGTCTGGCCAGGTTTTACAGTTCCAGAAAGCTTCTGCGTACCTGATGGTGAACCTTGATTTACGGAAAACTTAATTGGTTGGTTGCCGTCATTACGTATCCACACCTTAACATATCCATATCTTGAAGGAATTTCAAAATCCTCTGTAAGCTCTGTATTACGAAGAGTTCTATTGACCACCGATTTGGTTTCCTGAGGAGTAATAACATGATCTCCCGTTTTTGGCGTATTCACAGCTGTTGATTCATTTGCAGACTGAGTCACTTGTACTGAGTCTGATGTAGCTGGGGCTAGATCGGTCGTAGCTGCGGCAGAAGCAGTTAATGGAATGGCAACGGCTAAAGACATAACAGATAATAATGAAGCTTTTTTAATCCTTCTCATATTCCTAGCCTTCTCTCTCATGAAATTGTGTTGTACCTAAACTGATTTCAACTCACTCTAATTAAATGGAATGAATAATAAGTGACCACCTCTTTCCAAGACAGGAATGGTCTTTATTAATCAACTCCCAGTATGTATAAGCTCCAATTATGCTATATGACTAATAAAGAATTTCCAAAAGTACAGCAATATCATTTAGCAGCTATACTTTCTACAATTATATGTCTTATTTTACATTATAAATTTGTTGTCATTTTTCAATAGGAATTTGGACAATCGTACCCATCGCTATACAAAGTGTGTATCTCCCCAATTCAATAACATATTATTACATGTGTATGTACATGTATTTTATTTTTAAATTAGTCATTATATAGAATAATGAAAAACGTTATGTGGGAGAAGTCACTGTTTTCAATAAAAGGAATGGGGGGATGGACTGAATATAGCATCGTCGTTGTCAATGTTTTGGATCTAACCATAGTGAGGTAGATTTCTGGTGAAACATACGGTTGTACTGATTAATCAGTTCATCCAAAAGCATAGACTGCTCAAGTACACAAGCGTGTCCGAAGCCATACTCTTCGTAAAGATCATGCAAGTGTTGTCTGGCGTATTCCATCTGTTGAATTAACGTTAACGTTTCATCCCTGTTCATCCTGCATACCTCCTAGTGAATCTCATTTTAGGAGGTAATGAACAAATACTTCATATCTTTTTTTGAGCCAAGAAATTACAAAATAATCCAGAAAAAGACCAGCAATAAGCTGGTCTATTGTAATGAATATGAAGATGATTAATTGGATCAAGATCCACCAATGTGTCCATTAGTTTGGATTATTCCATAGCTTGGGTTCCCTGCTTGCACTGGTACTGTGAATACCAGAAATAAGCTAGTTACCATCAAGAAGAAAACCGTCCTTTTGATCATTTTTTTCCCACACCTCCTCATAAATAGATTGGAACTGAGCCTGTGTTTCAGGAGCCGCATGTGTTTTGAAATGAAAAAATAATCCAACACAATTGGCAATAAGTAGTGCATGATTAATTGTAACAGCTTTTTCAAAAGCGTTTATTAAACAATTGAAACCATATGGATATCTACCTTTATTTAGGCTGTACTTAGCCATTTTGTACCAAAACCGTACGTATTCTTCCGGTAAAACTTGTTGTGTATACATGTCAGAAGAAGACGGTTCCTGATAAGCTGCAATTTGAGACTCAAAACGCTGTAGAATATGGTCCACATTCACATTGTATCGGTTGGCTACTTCAAGGACGTTCAGTAGCTCGGCAAAAATCTCTTTTTCACCAGCTATGTACTCCACGTAATCCGACAGGACGCTAACATCTCCAGACATAAGTCTGTTTACGTAAGTATTAATTTTCGCCCATTGCTGATATTGCTTCTTCCAATAAAGCGTATCAGGGTCCTTCTCCTTCACCCAACTTAGATCGGTATAACGACGAATGTGTTTTAATGCCTGTTCATGATCTCCTTTTGCATCGCAAGCAGTAGCACACAGAAGTTCTGCGTAAGCTATGTATACAAACAGCGGCCTACTTAGCTTTTTTCGTGGCTTTGTCCCTTTTCGCTTGGAGTTGTGAGCCCAATTATATTGGAGCTGTCCCATTCGACCCATTCGGTGTGCAAATTCTTGAACCTTGTCCCACAGGCTTAATGATCTGTACACGTTTGCTAAATCTTTTAAAGCATCTAATTGCTCTATCTCGTCCAAGCGATCAACAAAAGGGGCAAATTCGGTGGCAGCTTGAAGATTGACAGTTCTATCATGCCCGATATTGATTTGGAACAGGCGATACTGGCAGATCGCCAATCGCTCTGAATGCTGGTGCTTCTCACTTTCAGCCACCTTCTTGTACAGGTATGCCGCTGCTTCATTGTAGCCGTCTTTGTACACATTTTCTGCAACATCAAAGAGCGACGGCGGATAAGTAGGGTTATCCAACAACAGAACTACAACTCGCTGCAAGCAGTCCAGTCGCCCTAGCTCAATGCATCGGTATAGGAAGGGACAGATCTTTTTCCAGTTGAGTGGAGATTCTTCAATACACTCTTCAATGTAACGTTCGTAAAAATAATCCAGTGGTAAATTCATGCCCGCAGTAATGCAATCCAATTGGTGAACAGAAATAGAACGATTGCCCGTCACAATGCTACTAACTGTACCTACATTTAAATCAATAATGCGACCAAACTCGGTCATAGTTAAGCCTTTTCGTTTTAGATAGGTTTGAATTTCTGCTCGTATCGTAGGTGTGATTTCCATGGATAAACCACCCTTTCAGCTTTTTCATAGGATTCCAATTTCAAAAAAAATTATAGTTTGGGAATGTATAGTAAAATCTATCATTTTGTCTATCCATGACAATACCATCTTTTGGCACAAAAATAAATACTATTATTTTATTGCTTTTTATCTTTTTAATAGGAGAGTATTGGATGATGGCTGTAAAAATGACAAGGAATTTAGAAGCTTTTGGTAGACTCGTAATTCCCAAAGAAATACTCATAACCTGTGATATTTGCGCAAATGATGCTATAGAATTTTTCACAGATGAAGAAAAAGGTATCCTATCCCTAAAAAAATACATTGGTCAGTCTTGTAAGTTTTGTCAATCTACCGAAGAATTAAGTTACTTTAAGGGTTCTCTTATATGTACAAGCTGTAGATATGTGCTCAAGAGTCATCCAAAGCCCGTGTAAGTCAGCTCATACCAAATATTGTTTGATCAGACAGGTGACAGTTAAGAAAATAAAAGGAGAAGATCACTTGAAAAATACAGGTATGACACGTCCCTTGGATACGTTAGGCCGGATTGTTGTTCCTAAGGAAATGCGAACCATTATGGGTATTGATGTTGGCGATCCTTTAGAATTTTATGTAGATGTTGAAACTGGATTTTTGAGTATGCGCAAGTATGTTGGAGTCGCCTGCAACTTGTGCAATGCGGTTGAGTCTTTAACCTATTTCAGAGGTTCATTTTTATGTAAGAAATGTATACACGACCTGAAAGGTAACATAGGTGTGAGTCCAATACCTGTTCCTGTTGTTAAGAAACCGTACAAAGAAAAAAGAGCAAATCGGTCGTCTTCAAAAGAATTGGCTGCACAACTACGAGGACTCATGAGAGAGCATCCTACAGCCAAGCAAGGCGACTATGCCAAATGGCTTGGCGTGTCACAAGGCCGTATTTCACAGCTTAAAAAGCTGTTATAGGCATCGCTCAGCATTATCCACATTTTAAGGGTGATATGAACCGTGCAAGTAATTTTTTAGAAAACTTAAAAAAATACGAATGACTCGTTGTATTTATCGACGCCAAATTGCCTATCTAAGTGAAGAGCGAAATTGATACAAACACCACAAAAGAATGTGGAGCCGTTCTGGTGTTTGCTACTCCATCAAATTCACTCTCAATAAAACAATTGGAGGCGTCTAACAATGGGTTTTCACATTCTTGCTAATTTTCCGGCTAATCGGGATTATAAAGGTATTCTGAAAGTATACAACGACAACGGTACACTGGTATTTGGTCCTGTCGAAGCTTTGGGTCGCGGGTCAAATGATGAAGCGAACGGTGGCGACCATACCAACTGGAAGCGTAAAAATGCAGATATTCCTACTGGTGTAGCCAAATGTAAAGTTTATGCTAAGGGTTCTTCGGAGTATTCTTACGGTCCCTACAAACGTGTATGGCTAAATGAAGCAGTCAGTGGGAATTTCTTAATTGCTGCACAGAACGGTCGGGATGAGATTATGATCCATGGTGGAGATCCTGCTCCAAGCTCTTCTGCCACTTGGTATCCATTACGCCCAACCTATGGCTGTATCCGACTCTCGAATAGTAATCAGCAGGCACTGATTCAAATCTTGGAGGCAAACGGAAGTTCCGGAAAAATTACAATTTCCGAGGTTTAAAAAAACAGGGCGGGAGCAAATCCCGCCCTTCTTGCTTGTCAATTTACTTGGTATTTATCAAGCTTTAACCATTGTTGAAATTCTTTTTCACTTATTTTTTTAACAGTCTTCACTTTTTTAGTGATCATAGAGTACGTATACAGTCTTTTTTGATCGGATGGATGTTCACTTATATAGTTCAATTGATCCCCATTTTTATTCCATAAAATCAAACTTGTACTAATGTAATCTGTTTCTCTAGGTAAAAAAGTAAACGTACCTTTGGGGGAATCGTAAATGGCTATGGAGCTTCTGGCAGGATCTCCGTATGAGAAAGCCAGTTGATCTGCTTTTGGTGACCAATTATAGGAATTTATTGTTTCAATATTTTTCTTGCCAGCAGCGCTTAAATGGTCATTTAATATTATATGCTTTCCATTTTTCATATCTATTAGCAGCACCGTCTCCCCTGCGCTACGTCGTGTTTGTATAGCGAGCCAATCATTTGAAGGTGATACTGAAATACTCGATATATCACGCAGCTTATCATCAAAACCATCTGTTTTGATTGTGTAGACCTTTTCCCCTTTTTGGATCGTTATGGATGTAATAACGCTTTTTTCAGAGCCTGGTACATTTTTTAGCTCTGTTTTTTTCGCCGTTACCGTAATATTCTTTTCTTTCCAAATCACTTGGCCTTGGCTCTCGCTCTTTTTAAATTTTGCTATCGACTGATATACTGATGGATTTTGGGTTCCTGCATTAGCCATAGAAATACCACTTAAGCTGCCCACAAGCACTATGCTCGACAGGAAAGCAGTAGCATATTTTGCTCTAAAATTCTTCATTGGAATAGCTCCTTTAAAAAAAGTATTGACCTACAGATATTTAGTGCCACAATTTGTTCCAATCCTTTCCTAAAATGATATCTATATACATAGACGATCAAATCGAAATTTTGTTGCTTTCCTCAAGGATTTTACAGATAAATTTTGGATGGAGCATGGCGGATATGTGGAGGATATCATCTGCTGAGGGCAGTCATAACCGCTGCCTTACTCTGACGGAGAGGGGAATTTTAACTTAGTTTTCATTCACCGAGGTTGAGGGGGTCCCTGGCTCCCGCTTCAATTGGGCTTCATGTGGAGCCACGGACTTACGGTCGAATGTAATCGGGCCTTTACGGTTCACGAGTCGTTTCAGATCGACGGTCATTTCATTTTTCAGCTTGTTAATGAGCTGTTCCTCTTTGATCCCTTTGCTTTTAGCAATATCGGCCAACGATTTGCCTTGTCCCAGCTCATTCTCCAACCGGGCAGGAGTGATACCCAGAAGCTTGGCGATTTTCTCGTTCAGATGGTAATTCCAGCCGCCTGGCCCTTTACCATGTCCGTGTCCATGTCTATGAACATGTCCTTGGCTTGATGCGTTGGGAGCAGGAGCTTGCAATGGGTTGCCCGGTTCAGTACCGGAAGCTCCGGCTGCCCCCGCAGTCCCATACATCATCACCCCTCCATATAGAATAGCAGTGGTCAATTTCCATTGGTTTTTCATGATGCAGACCCTTCTTTCGTCCTTTTTCTACTATATTTTCTCTTTCTGCTTTTTTTATTCACTCTACAGATGCTCGTAAATTTCTTAATGTAAAAATAACAAAATGTTGAAAATTGCAATCTGTTTTATAATGGCGGGTAACAACTAGATATCGCTATAAAATTATCTATAAGAGATGCAGGTGATAGCGATGGAATGGTATTTTGCATACAAAGATGAATTGGAAATTGTTTTCCGTCAAGCGGAAGAACGGACAGCCGCGTTTCCTGCTCCATTTCAGAGTCAGGGCTTGGACTATCTGGCCCGTTTTAATCCGTTAAGGGAAGACAGCACGCGCAACTACATATGCTACTTGCTTCCGTTCTGGCTGCAGGAACTCACCGGGCTGGCTCCCGAAATTTGCCGTAAGCTGTCACTCGGCAACGTGTTCGTCATGGCTCATTATTTGATTCAGGACGATGTGATGGACACAGCGGCAGACAACCGCAAAACGCAACTCGCTTTAAGCCAATTGTTCTATACCGAATGCTTGGACATATACCGGGACCTTTTTCCGGCGTCCTCTCCTTTTTGGACGTATGCCCGAACGTATATCGGTGAATGGGCCGTTAGTGTGACATCTGAGGGTGCAAAGGACTTTTTTCAGGGGGAACGACATCAGGTGGCGCTGAAAGCCAGTCCGTTAAAAATGGCTGGCACGGGCGCTTTGCTGCTCGCTGGGCGGGCCGATCTGATCCAGGCCATTACAGACATGACAGATACAGCGCTGGTTGTACTTCAAATGTCGGATGACTGGGCGGACTGGGCGGAGGACGTGGAGGAAAATAGCTACAACTGCCTATTGTCCCACATCAGCGCCGAGCAGAAGACGGCTTATCGCGAAGGACTGGGACCAGAGCAGATTCGGGAGGCGATTTATGTACGCGGGGCGCTTGCCAGTTACGTGAGTATTGCCGATCAAGCGGTCCAGCAGTTGGAAAATCTGGAGCCTGACATCCCTGGACTGCGTATGTTCACACGTTCTATCGCAGAAGAGCTGGGTGAAGAGGCGGCAGAAATTGAAGCCGGACGTTCACATTTGCGAAGAGGCGGACTGGATTTCTGGCTCTCCAAAAATATGAAACAATGCTAGATTTTTACGAGTCTTTCGTGGTATACTGACTAGGTAAATATAACCAATTGAATGAGAGGGTGATTTTTGGTGGCTACTGAAGTTCTTCAAACACAGGTCATTCAAAAAGCGTGGGAGGATGCCAGTTTTAGAGAAAAACTGATGACAGATCCCAAGTCTGCAATCCGTGATGTGTTAGGAGTCGTTATCCCCGATCACATCCAAATCAAAACATTAGAGGAAACACCCGATCAATTTTATCTGGTCATCCCTCCAGACCCTTCAGGTGTGCTCGCTTCATCTCAAAAACCACGCTCCATGTGGTAAATTTGTTTTTGTAGGCTTACTGGTTTTATAATCGTCACACCATGCGGGTGGGTTCGGCAAGCTTCCTTCCATTTTCCCTAGCACAAAAAGCCGGATATTATCCGGCTACAGGGAAGCGGATGGTCGCTTCTGTTCCCACCCCTTTTGCACTTGTAAAAGAAATTTTGCCGTTCATCGTTTCAATAATCCGAAAGGTCACCATCATACCTAATCCTGTGCCTTTGGTCTTATTGGAAAAGTAAGGCTCACCCAGTCTGGACAAGGTCTGCGCGTCCATTCCTTCGCCATTATCCCGAATATGAATAACAGCTTCTCCGTTTTCCACATAGGCCCATATATGAATATGACCCTGATCTCGCAAGGCTTCAATGCTGTTTTTAATAATGTTGATGAACGCCTGCTTGAACTTGGAGGAATTCCCGCGCACTTTGATTTCCTGGGGAATATCCAAAGAAATTTTGCCGCCTTGCAAATTAGCCATCGGACTGATGATTCCTTCAATATGCTTAAATTCATCCAGGATGGACAAGGTTTTGGTTTGCTCAAATTCAGGCTTGGCAAATGTCAGAAAATCAGTGATAATCCCGGAGGCACGATCCAGCTCTTCCAGCGCGATTTGCAGATAGTCTTTGTTTTTTCCATCCTCCTGCTTGCTCATCAACTGGAGAAATCCACGAGTAACCTGAAGCGGATTGCGTACCTCATGAGCTACAGATGCAGCCAGATCGCTAATAATCTCCATTTTCTCCGAACGCTGGAGCTCATTATTGAACATCTCTAGCTCTCTGGAATACCGAACCACCTGCTTATGCTTCTCTGCCAGTCTTCTGCCCAGAATCGCAATCAGTGCCAGCACAAAGCCGAATACGCCCCATTTCCACATAATCATATTGTAGTGTCCGTCCCTGACGAAGAACCAGGTCAGTTCACCGATGGAAATGACTGCGAAAAATGCAAAGCCTATGGATAAAATAATCGCTTCGTGATCTCCCTTAAGCGCCATGCGAATCGAAGCAAATACCAGCAATACAAGTAATGCCACGAGTAAAACACACAGGATGGTTACACTGAAAAAATAATATATATTGTTTAACCGTTCCTGTACCCCTAAATTCACAATCATCATTGTAAAGCAAAATAAAGAGTAAAATGTCAGCACTTTTCTAAATTTGCGAATCAGTATGATCGAGTTAATATTTTGTTCAAAAAAGTAAGCTAATGAGGGTAGCAGAATAAACAACCCTACATCAAAAAGCTGTAAATAAAGCTTGCCGTAGCTGCGATAGAACGTATACAGGAAGGGTGAATACGTCACGATCATCAGACCAATAGACAGCACGATTGCGCTGAGGGACAGCCACATTGCCATGCTTGGACGGAACAGAAAAAATGAGCAGATCAGCAGCACCAGAGCTATAAATATAAAGGTACTGCCCAGTACGATATCCAGAACATCCATTCTGACCAAGGTTCCCAGCAAATCACGATATTCACCAGTCATCACATTTCCCATAATGCCCAGTCTATTCTTGCTGCTTTCCGTCCATATGTATAATGTTTTACCGCTGTCTTCCGGTTTAAGCGGGATCAGAATACGATTATTTTCATAATTGTACCCGCGATAGGACTCATAAAAATTGATGCCGTCCTTATACAGCGTAATATGTCTGCCATAAATATTTTCAAAAAGCACCGCTGGCGTTTCATCATTCAGCGTTGGGAGCTGAAGGCGAATCCAGGCAGAGCCAGTATTTGCGGGCTGCCTGAACAACGCTGAATCATCATTAATATGCATCCAAACTTTGCTTGGGTCCTGCACCTCATCGAGTGATCCATCCTCCCCTTCCACTCCCCATCTCATATCCCAGGAGGATATCCGGGTTTCCATTTCAGGGGTCGTTTTGGCCGCATACGTGGGTAGGCCTATCGACAACAGTATTACAATGACCGCCAGCAGGGCGGCGACAGCTTTGGGCACAAGCCTCATGTTAAGCACCTCAAAGTTACATAGTAGGATTCACAAAAATGTATGTTGTTTATCATTTTTCAACGTCTTGGAATAATATTATTCTATACGATGATGTTCATACCTTCTTCATAAGAAGGGTATCATGTTCTTTCCACTCATTTTTTGTCAAATCTTATTGATTATGATCATTTCCTGTCCTCTTATCATATCATAGCAGTTACCGAAAAAAACGTTCATTGGGAATGGCAACATCCCGATTTCGCATGATTTTAACCTCGTACACACACACTAACCCAAGGTTTGATCGTTCTGCCGTTTGGGTAAGGTCGGAATAAGCAATAAACGAACAAAGGAGCTGGAGTACGATGGCAAACCGAGATCATATAAATGATGAGCTTCATGACAACGATTTTGAGCCTTCCCTACAAAATGCAGAAAAGAATTGGGAAAACCTGACCGAAGGACCGGATACTCCACTGGAAAACGTTCCCGATGCCGATGATTTTTCCCCCGACAGCCCCATTGACCCTTCCGCTCCAGCGGAATTTCTACATGGCACGGATTTACTGAATGGTGCCGATGGGGATGAAAATGACGAAAGGAGTTGAGATCCGTTATGTATAAAGATCCCATGTCTCAGGCAGATATGGCATACAAACGCTACAAAGCCTTGAATCCTGTGGAAGAGGATGACCGCAGGTCTGCGGACAAGTCCAATACAGATGATACCGAGCACTATCTTGTCGAAAACATTCCGCGAGGCGTCGCATCGGCAAAGCCTGTACCCAACGACCAGGCATGATCAGGGAACACATATGGAAGTAAATAGGGTGTCTCCGCAAGTCATACAGTTGATGAATGGCTTGCTCGGAGGCACCCTATACTCCTTTTTATGTAGAGTTGTAGTGACTTAGTGATCGGTATGAAACGGATTTCGCCATTCCATCAAGGCCGCATAATTACGCGATTGTTCATCATCCAGATAATCAGGCATGATACCAACAGGCACCCGCCCGCAACGAAGCAGGAACGTTAACACCGGGTCCTTGAGCTCTCCGGATACTACTGCATCTACATACGCTTCTGCGCTTAACTGGTCTGTATGATGCTGATAACCGGGCATACGTCCCGCGCCCAGCAAACGATCCACTCCACGCTCAATGACAAGATGGTATAAGGAGAAAATCAACCACTTGCCCAGCCCCAGTCTACGATAAGCGGGACGAACGGCCAAGTCGATCACATACAGCGCGTTACCGTCCTCACGATGGGTACGAATATAACCATCGTCCGCAATTTCCTCCCATGTATGCTGGGGATGCTCGGGATCATAATGCATCAGCAGGCTGGTCACCGAACCCGCCAGTTCCCCTTCAATTTCCACACACAGCGCTCCGTCTGCAAAATGCTCAACCTGACTGGCAATCTGCTCCCGGCTCCACAATAGCTCCTGCGGATAGGGCGGCGGAAAGCTCTCCTGCTGAATACGCAGCAGCCCCTCATAATCGGCTATGGAATAATTACGGATGACCGCCCGCAGCGGGCGATCTCCGTCAAAGACAAACCATTCTTTGCGATACATGACGACCTTCCTTTCGTTAGCTCCAGTCTGTGTACAAATCCGTACGGCGGTCACGCCATGTGGTCACTGATCCGCGCTCACGCACATCATACAATAGCTGCAAATCCAGATCGGCGGTGACGATCATATCGTTGTTTAACTCACCTTCTACCATAATGCCGCGTGGCGGAAATGGAATATCATTTGGTGTAATGACTGCCGCCTGTCCATAGTTGGCCCGCATAAAATCAACCGTAGGCAAAGCGCCTACAGTGCCTGTCAAAACTACATACACCTGATTTTCAACCGCTCTGGCGTGGCTTGTATACCGTACCCGGTAAAAACCGTGGCGATCATCCGTACAGGATGGACAGAAAATGATATCTGCTCCCTTCGCCTTCGCCATGCGTACGATTTCGGGAAATTCAATATCATAGCAGGTCAGCATCGCTATTTTACCCTTGGATGTCTCAAACACATTTAGCCCCTCGCCGGGAGCCATATTCCATTCGTGCACCTCAGTGGGTGTGATGTGAATTTTGTCCTGAGTGACTACACGTCCGTCCGGGTAAAACAAGTGTGCCGTATTATATAAACGTCCGTTTCGCTGCACCACATGCGTACCACCGATAATATGCATCCCCGTCCGGCGGGCGAATGAAGTGAATAATTCAAGATAGCGATCTGTAAAATCCGGCAGGTCGTTAATGGTCAGTGCCTTGCCTTGACGGTCACCAATCGACATGAGCTGGGTCGTAAAAAACTCGGGAAACAGAACAAATTCCGCACCAAATTCCTCGGCTGTTTTGATATAATGCTCCGATTGAAGGGCAAATTCCTCGAACGAATCAATCGTATGCAGATGGTATTGAACCGCCGATACTCTGATTTTGCTCATAATTCCTCCTTGTACATAACGTCTTTTAGATGGCAAGGGATTCCCGTTGCTGTTCACATTATAACCGATTCAAAACCGGGCGAGAACCGAACCTGACAAACAGGTCTTGCCTTCTGCACCTACTTTGTTTAAAATAAGGACAACTCTTTTGAATCACATGAACAAAGACATGGACGGAGATAAGTAAACGTCTACCGGATTTCCACAGAAAGGTACGTATTGCTGAGAGCGTACCGAAATCCCGCGTTGAAATTCACTCCCGAGTCGAGCCTTGAACCAGCATAAGATTCATTTCTTATCTGCATTAGAGGTTTCCGGAAGCCCCCGTTACGGGCATCAAGCTCAGAGGTTGCTACTGTCGTCTAGAATGACGTTGACGACTTGTATGTATACTTCTGTAATTAGGGTGGTACCACGGCATTCGTCCCTTGCGGCGAGTGCCTTTTTGTGTTATTTTCTGAAAAAAGGTCTATGGATTGACAGAAAAAACAATTTTTATTCGTGAAAGGATGTTATGTATGTCGACAAATGAAAATTCTTTGGAGCTGCTGCGGGAACAGCTCGATGCTACCAACCTGCAATTGCTGGAGCTGCTGTCGCAGCGTGCTGAACTGGCTGGACAACTTGGTCAATTAAAGGAAGCTCAAGGGGTGCCTGACTTTGATCCGGTGCGCGAGCAGCAAATGCTGGACAAGCTGATCGCCGCGAACCGCGGACCGTTCGACGACGCTACGATCCGCCAGCTGTTCAAAAATATTTTCAAGGCTTCGCTGAACTACCAAAAAGAAGAACACAAAAAGCATCTGATCGTCAGCCGCAAAAATCAGCCGGATAGCACGGTCATCAAGGTGAAGGACACGCTCGTTGGTGGCAAAGCCTCCGTTATGGTTGCAGGTCCCTGCTCGGTGGAAAGCTACCAGCAAACCCGTGAAGTCGGGGAAGCTCTGAAAGAGGCAGGCGTTCCGATTCTTCGTGGTGGCGCGTTCAAGCCGCGTACGTCTCCGTATGATTTCCAAGGGCTGGGCATTGAGGGTCTGCAAATTCTCAAACGTGTAGGCGATGAGCTGGGACTGGCTACAATCAGTGAAATCGTCGACCCAAGACATTTGGAGGAAGCGATCCAATACATCGACATCATTCAAATTGGTGCGCGTAACATGCATAACTTCGAGCTGCTCAAGGCTGCCGGCGAAACAAGAACTCCGATCCTGCTCAAACGCGGACTTGCTGCTACAATGGAAGAATTCCTGCACGCCGCGGAATACATCGTTTCCCGTGGCAATACGCAAGTCATGCTGATCGAACGCGGTATTCGTACGTATGAGAAATGGACTCGCAACACGCTGGACATTTCCGCCGTGCCGATTTTGAAAAAGGAAAGCCATCTGCCTGTTCTGGTCGACGTGACCCACTCTACAGGACGTAAGGACATCCTCGCTCCTTGTGCCAAGGCCGCACTTGCTGCTGGGGCTGACGGGATCATGGTGGAAGTCCATCCGAACCCGGCAGTCGCTTTGTCTGATGCCCAGCAACAGCTGAATATTCCTGAATTCCACAACTTCCTGTCCGAAGTAAAAGAATCGGGTTTGTTCAAAGTGAACTAAATCGCTTTCATTTTCTCGGATTATGATGTAATATCAAATCAGGATTGTGACTGATAATGCAGGCAAAACCTAAATACATGTATGCTCAATTTCTTTTTGACGCATAATGTATTTAGGTTTTTTTATACCTAAAACTAGATATAAAACCATCCATGTATATACAGTCTTAATCCTAAAAAAACATCATGTGTACGTTCAGGAAGGGGAAAAGAAAATGAGAGAAAGAAAATGGTTAAACGTTTTCCTATTAGGTATGATATGTATGTTGGTCATCAGCGGTTGCAGCGGCGGAAAAGCTCCTGCTGTTGCAAAGGATGAAAAAGCTGCTCCAGCCAAAGAACAAGTGGACAATAAAGTAGAAGCTAAAGCGACGAAGGCTAGAACCGTTATTACAACCGATGGAGAAGTCGATGATATGAATTCAGTTATTCGCTTCCTCCTCTATTCTAATGAAATGGACTTGTCCGGTATCGTACTGACCAGTTCCGTGTACCATTATGCAGGTGATGAAAAAGCAGGCATAAAGCCATTCAGATGGACTGGAACTCAATGGGTAACGGATATGATCGATGCTTATGGAGAAATTTACCCTAATCTAACGAAACAAGCCGAAGGATATCCAAAGCCTGAATATATTAAAAGCGTGACCAAGATCGGCAATATTTCATACAAAGGTGAGATGGACAAAGAAACAGAAGGATCTAATTTCCTTAAAAATCTTTTCCTGGATAATGACAAAAGAGATTTATATGTACAAACCTGGGGTGGCACAAATACGACGGCCAGAGCTTTAAAATCCATTGAGGACGAATACAAAAATACAGCTCAATGGGCTGATATCCAAAAAAAGGTGAGCGATAAGCTCGTTCTTTATATCATTTTGGATCAGGATGACAGCTACAATAAGTACATTGCAAAAAATTGGCCGAACATCAGAATTATCAATGATCAATCTAACTTCTGGCATTTTGCATATGCTTGGAAAATGCACACGGAAGAAGTCAACAGCAAGCTACATGGGGATTGGAACTTCAAAAATATCCAAAATGGTCACGGCAAATTGCTCGATATGTACGCTTTGATGGGCGATGGAAAAATGATTCCCGGTGAATTGGCTGAAGAACAAAGAGGCAGTGAGGCTTATTTAAAGAAAAATCCACAATATGATAAATATGATTTTATCTCTGAAGGAGACTCTCCATCATTCTTCTACCTGATTGATAACGGTCTGCGGAGTATGGAAAACCCAACCTATGGTGGCTGGGGCGGTCGTTTCGGTGTGGTTAACGATAAATTGTTTAGAAATACCGTGTTAGACTATGATGTGTATACGAAAAAATTCGAGGCGGAATATTCGCTGATGAGATGGTTTGATGATATTCAAAATGACTTTGCAGCTCGTGCAGATTGGGCGATTGCATCGGACTATAAAGATGCCAATCATAATCCAACTTTAAGCATTAAAGAAGGATTAGATGTAGCAGCTAGTCCTGGAGAGAAAATAACACTGCATGCAGAAGGATCAGACCCGGACGGCGATCAATTAACCTACAAATGGTGGAGATATTTTGAAGCCGATACGTATGAAGATTCTAAAGTAAAACCCGCGGAAGTGAAGCCTGAATTGCTGGGTAACATGCAGCTTGGACTTCATAGAGAGGTCGCCAAGGGTGAGAAATTAAATACGATTGACCTGCAAGGCAACGATACAAATACGGTAAGCTTTACAGTTCCCGCAGATGCCAAGTCTGGAAATACGATTCATATCATCGCAGAGGTACAAGACAATGGAAAGCATCAGCTAAAACATTACCAACGTGTGATTGTAACTGTAAAATAACGGACGGAACGTCCAATCGAGTAGGAGGCTACCCA
>NZ_JBITPH010000085.1:0-2645 GCF_050467685.1 Paenibacillus sp. NRS-1782 | reverse complement strand
GCAAGAACCGCTATTGGACATTGAAGGAAAGATGCACCAATTGAAATCCGACCTGAAGGAACTGGTGAACCTCAAGCTACGGAATCAGATTGATGAAGCCGTATATGAAGAAGAAACAAACAGGCTTTCCAGTGAACTAAACGAGATGCGACAACAGAAGCTGACACTAGAGCAGGAGCATGAACAGCAAGCGAAAATCAAGGAACGTGTCGATGAAATTATCCAAGTACTAAGCTTACGTGAAGATGTACTGGAACAATTTGATGATAACCTATTTAATGCGTTGGTGGAGAAGATAACCATTCTCTCACCAGCGAATTTTGTTTTTACCTTGAAAAGTGGAATGGACATAGACGAAATACTGGACTAACGAAACCATAGGATAACATTATCAGTAGGCTAACGAATAGCTGTGGGTTGTATGACGGGAAGGATCAATCGAATCCCGTCTTTAACTCCTTCCATATAGATGGACTGTTTGTCCTGACTTAGCTGATAGCCTATGGCTTCTTCCCATTCCGATAACAGATGTTGGATATCTTCGTTTTGGTTGGTTTTAAATTGATCCATTTGCGTAAATAGATTTTTATCCTCTGATGAACATGAAGCCTCTTGTTCACTGGCTAGTTCTAATTGATAAAACCGCTGGCGTAATGCTTCGAGAAACCAATCTGGCCAATTTGACATAGCGTATTTTCCCTCCCGTTGTTTGAGTGTGTGTATGTTAACTCTGATGGGGAGGGATGGCAAGTCATTGTTTTTGAGTGGAAAGATTAATGAAGTCGCTATCTTTTTTAGTTCTTTTTTAGAATGTAAAAAAGGCTCATTCCTGCTCATAGTTCGAGTTGGAATAAGCTCATAAAAGTCGTTTATAAATTTTTTAGTGTTTGGTTCTTTTATATTTCTTTAAGACTGGTTAAAACTCTGTTAATACGAAAAGACAAATCTCCTTTTTCTGTATCAGACAACAAAATCTTCAAGTTATTCATCTTAAATTGTTCAAGTTCAGTTTTTACAATTCTAAGGTGTTCATATGCATGTATTTTATTTTTTAATAATAATTCACCTAATGTGGTTTTAATAATAACATTATCACCTAATGTAGCCTTGCAGTCTCTTAATCGTTCCAGTAAGTTTGCAGCAATTTTCTCAGCACTATCTTCTTCTATAATCAGATTTAACAAATAATTCTTCTCTAATATTTGATTGTAGTACCATGCATTATCCATTTCGTCTAATACTTCATTACGTATATCTTTTGGCTCATATGAGCTTAAGCTACTACTAGGTATACGAGATCTACCTAAACGGCCACATATAATGTCAGCATGATGATACTGTACTCGCCCACCTCTTTTAAATAATTCAATAATCGGGTCATACATATCTTGAAACTGAAGAGCAACGGGGTTCTTTTGATCAATTAAATAAGCCCATTCCAAACTAAATAAGCAAGTCCATTTTACTAACCAGTCATCTTTTATTAACTCTAATTCGGGACAAATTGCTTCTATATCTACGGGCAGTTGAATCCCACTCTCTTTAGCAGCACTGTGAAAAGCTCTTCTCACTGGGGTTGCTATTGAAAGATGATCTAAAAATATCGCTCTTCTTCTATAAAATTCAAAGAGCAAAATGGCATGTGAAGGTTTATCCTCCTCTTTATTTAACCAATCAATATTCTTAATACGTATTCTAGTTTCTTCAAATTTCTTGTACAAGTATACATTCACCTCATTTAAAATTTAGGATTAAATCCTGGATAAATACCTGGTGGCTTTGGTGCATTATCATGAGCGCCAGGAGGATTACCTGTCATTCCTTCTACAGGATCCCATGATTCAATAGTACGGTACACTTCATTATTTTGCATTCGCTTACTTTCATCTAATTCATGATCTGTTAATTCCCTAAACCATTTTTTTTCTTCAGGTGATAATTCACCTTTTAGTGCTCTTTCCCAACCATGAGCAATGTCTATATTGGGATCAAAGTATCCTTCATAGTAGTATTTTCCATACATGTGATCCGGTAAATTCACATGTTTTGTTAAAATTAAGTGTGTTTTTAATTGCTCCGCTTCTTTTACACTAAGTCCAGTATTTCGGGCAAAAGTCTCAATTTCTTTCATATCTAAACCCGTAGCTCTTAATTTCTCATAAGTTTTTAGAGCAAGTACTTCTTGTTTAAATGCAGGAATAAACTCAATTGGCTCGCCACGTGGTTCGACTGATTTTGGTTTAGGAAGTGAAGTTTTTTCCGTTCCCTTAGTGTTCTTACCAGAGTACTCTCCTGATTCTAACGCATCAATCTGTTTTTGTCTCTCAGGAGAAACTTTCGAACCTGCACCTTTGGAATGCGGAACATCAGGATCAAGATCATGGAACAGATAGCGTCCTGCATTAGTTCCCAATATCGGCGATCTTCTAGTTATACGGATATTCATCTTTCGGGCTACACTTTGCAAGTAACTCCCCAAGGATTCAAAATTGGTCGGGATACGGAGGGCGTTCGTTTTGAATTTTCCATCTCCGGCTTTGGCTAGAGCAGAGTCGGCTTTGGCTGTATCCCCGAGTAATCCCGGCGCTCCACCTTTTCCACCGTTCTTTTCTTCCACACCCTTAATTCCTTTAGATAAAGAGGCT
>NZ_JBITPH010000084.1:0-504 GCF_050467685.1 Paenibacillus sp. NRS-1782 | reverse complement strand
GCCGAATCACCGGGTATATATTGTGGATGCGCATGGACATCTGGCACCTGTGGGCGTAGCTGGGGAATTGTGTGTATCAGGGGTAGGTTTGGCGCGTGGATATTGGCATCGTGCCGAACTGACGGAGGAGAAATTTATACTAAATCCGTTTACGAACGGAGAAGCAGGGTATGAACGGATGTATCGAACGGGGGATTTGGCAAGATGGATGCCGGATGGCAACATCGAGCATCTGGGCCGGATCGACCACCAGGTGAAAATCCGGGGCTATCGGATTGAACTGGGCGAGGTTGAGGCGAACCTTTTAAAAGTAGAAGCCGTGCAAGAAGCAATCATACTAGCCCGTGAAGACGCGCAAGGGCAAAATCAACTGGTGGCGTACTATGTGGCAGAACGTGAAGTGAGTGCAAGTGAGCTGCGCAGCTTACTGGGCGAAGGACTTCCAAACTACATGGTGCCTTCATACTTTGTACAGATGGAAAACATGCCACTGACACCGAATGG
>NZ_JBITPH010000083.1:0-8340 GCF_050467685.1 Paenibacillus sp. NRS-1782 | reverse complement strand
GCCGAATCACCGGGTATATATCGTAAATGCATATGGACATCTGGCACCCGTGGGCGTAGCTGGGGAACTGTGTGTGTCGGGGGCAGGTCTGGCGCGTGGGTATCTGTATCGTCCCGATTTAACAAATGAAGTCTTTGTACCAAATCCGTTTGCTTCTGGAGAAGCGGGGTACGAAAAGATGTATCGGACAGGGGACTTGGCAAGATGGTTACCGGACGGAAATATTGAGCATTTGGGCAGGATCGACCACCAGGTGAAGATTCGGGGCTATCGGATTGAGTTGGGTGAAGTTGAGGCGCACATGTTGAAGGTAGAAGCCGTACAAGAAGTGATCGTGCTGGCTCATGGGAACGAGCAAGGGCAAAACCAACTGGTGGCGTACTATGTGGCAGAACGTGAAGTGAGTGCAAGTGAGCTGCGCAGCTTACTGGGCGAAGGACTTCCAAACTACATGGTGCCTTCATTCTTCGTACAGCTGGAGCACATGCCACTGACACCGAATGGTAAAATTGACCGCAAAGTGCTGTCAGTACCGGAAGATAGTCTGCAAAGCGGAGCGGATTATATAGAGCCACGTACAGCACTGGAGCAGACGTTGGTTTCGGTATGGCAGGCCGTATTGGGCACGAAGAGAGTCGGGATTCTGGAGAATTTCTTTGATCTGGGCGGCGACTCGATCAAAGCGATCCAAGTATCCTCCCGATTGCTGCAAGCTGGCTACAAGCTGGAAATGAAGGATCTGTTCCAATATCCTTCCGTGTCGCTGCTGAGTGGTCACGTACACAAGGCCAGCCGTACAGCCGATCAGCAGACAGTATCCGGGGCGGTCACACTGACCCCGATTCAGCAATGGTTCTTTGGACAACAATCAGAAGAACCGCATTATTTTAATCAATCGGTGATGCTGTATAGATCACAAGGCTTTGATGGAGCTGCATTGCGTCAAACGGTGGCCAAAATTGCCGAGCATCACGATGCGTTGCGCACAGTCTTCCGTCAGACCGAACAGGGATATGAAGCGTGGAACCGTGGCTTGAACGAAGGTGAGCTGTATAGTCTGGACATTGTCGATTTGACGAATGTAGCAGACCCCGAAGATGTGGCGACGGCGATGGAAGCGAAAGCAAATGCCATCCAAAGTTCGATCCGTCTGGACGAAGGACCACTGTTGAAGCTGGGACTATTTCATTGTGCGGACGGGGATCATCTGCTAATGGCAGTTCACCATTTGGTGGTGGATGGCATCTCATGGCGGATTGTGTTCGAAGATTTTGCAGCTGGGTATGGGCAGGTCGTTCGAGGTGATGAGATTCGTTTGCCACTCAAAACGGACTCTTTCTTGAACTGGGCAGAGCGTTTGTCCGAATACGCCAACAGTCCTGCCTTCGAATCCGAGCGGGAATACTGGATGAATTTTGCCCAAACGGAATCAGTACCATTGCCTAAAGATCATGAGATTACTGAAGGAGAACATTCTCTGATAAGAGACAGCGAGATGGTGACGGCAGTTTGGAGCGAGCAGGAAACACGACTGTTGCTTCAAGAGGCGCATCGCGCATACAACACAGAAGTGAACGATTTGCTGCTGACTGCACTTGGGACGGCATTATATAACTGGAGCGGTCAGGAGCGTGTGCTGGTAAATCTGGAGGGGCATGGACGGGAATCTATTCTATCGGATATCGACATTACACGCACAGTAGGCTGGTTTACGAGCCAATATCCAGTGCTGCTTGATGTGGGTAGCAACGTGGACATAGGGCAGCGAATCAAGCGAGTGAAGGAAGACTTGCGTCATGTGCCGTATAAGGGCATTGGCTACGGCATTTTGAAATACTTGTCTCAGGATGTGAACCTAGAAGCTTTGACGTTCCAGCCAGATATCAGCTTCAACTATTTGGGACAATTTGATCAGGATCTGGACAATAGCGATATCGTGTTTTCTTCGCATAAGGGTGGGGAGCCAATAAGTGACAGCACCCTTTTGGAACAGCCACTTAATGTAAATGGGGTAATAACGGCAGGCGTATTGACGCTGGAAATTCGCTATAACAGCAAGGTGTATCACAAGAAGAATGTGGAAAAATTTGCAGGCTTGCTTCAGGAAAGCCTGCAGGAGGTCATTGTTCATTGCGCTTTCAAAGAACAGAGTGAGCTGACGCCAAGTGATGTGCTATTCAAAGGCTTGACGCTGGAGCAGTTGGAACAACTGACCGTGCAAACGGCCCCTGTAGGAGAACTGGAAAATGCTTATGCGCTCTCGCCCATGCAAAAGGGAATGCTTTTCCATAGTTTGATGGAGCCGAAGTCGGGCGCGTACTTTCAGCAGGCCTCGTTTGATTTACAGGGTAGCTTTGACGTGAGTGCTTTTCGTAAGAGTTTAGATGTGCTAACACAACGGCATGAGACGTTGCGGACAAACTTTCATGTCTTGCAAGATCAGGAGCCATTGCAGATGGTAATTCGTCACAAAGACAGTGAGCTTGCCTTCGAGGATCTGCGCGAAATGAAGAAAGCGGAGCGGAAGACCTATATCCAGAATCTCAAAATGCAAGATCAAGTCCGAGGCTTTGAACTGGATACCGATACGTTAATGCGTATAAAGGTTTTGCAGACAGGAGAAGAAACGTATCACTTGGTCTGGAGTTTCCACCATATTGTGATGGATGGCTGGTGTTTGTCGCTGGTCACAGGCGAGGTGTTCGGTACGTACTTTACGCTGCTAGAGCAAAAGCAGCCACAGCTTACGATGGTCACATCTTATCGAGAATATATCAAATGGCTTGAGCGTCAGGATGAACGTGCGGCAAGAGACTACTGGAGTAGCTATCTGGCAGGCTTTGAGCAGCAGACCTTGTTACCTGGAAAAGATACTTCCCGGAAGGATCAGACTGAAGACAACGAAGAGTATCCAGCATCTATAGCAACCAAGTCATCTGAGTATATTTCTGAACAACTAACGTTTGAGCTAGACAGCACATGGAGTGAAGCCATGAACCGGATTGCAAAGCAGCAGCAGGTCACAATCAATACGCTGATGCAGAGCATGTGGGGCCTTATTTTACAGAAGTACAACAATAATGAGGATGTAATTTTTGGCAGTGTCGTATCTGGCCGTCCGTCCGATATACCTGGTGTAGAAAGCATCATCGGCTTGTTCATCAATACGATTCCGGTCCGGATTCAAAGCGAACGGAATGCCACTTTTGCAGAAATCATGCGGAAAACGCAGGAGCAGGCGCTGGCTTCGGGGACATTTGACAGCTTCCCGTTGTATGAAATTCAGGCGTTGACTGAGCAGAAGCAGAACCTGATCAATCACATTATGGTGTTTGAAAACTATCCGGTGGAGCAGCAGGTCGAGCAGATTGGAGAGGTGCAACCGTCAGCTTTTGAGATTACGAATGTTGAGGTTGTGGAACAGACAAATTATGATCTGGACTTGATGGTGATACCGGGTGAAGTCTTCCAAATCATATTCCGATATAACGCCAATGTGTATGATCTGGCTACCGTGGAGCGTATGCAAGGACATGTATTGCATGTGCTTGAGCAAATCGTGAACAATCCGCATATTCGCGTGAATGAGCTGGAATTGGTGACACCAGAAGAACAAGCACAAATCCTTGAGGTTTGGGGAAATACAGCAGTAGCTTATCCACAGAATCAGACGCTGAGTGCGTGGTTCGAAGAACAGTCGGCGCTAACTCCGGATCAGGTGGCAGTACTGTTCGGATCAGAGGCGTTGACCTACCGCGAGCTGAACGAGCGGGCTAATCGTTTGGCGCGGACGCTGCGTGCGGAAGGAGTTGGACCGGATCAGCCGGTGGGCATTCTGGTACAACGTTCGCTGGAGATGATTGTAGGGATCTACGCGATTCTCAAAGCAGGCGGCGCATATGTGCCAATTGACCCGGATTATCCTGCGGACCGTATCCGTTTCATGCTGGAGGATTCAGGAGCGAAGCTGGTATTGACGAAATCGCGTCTGGCAGAGCAGGCAAGTCTGAGCTTTGACGGCATGGTGCTGGTACTGGATCGCGAAGATATTTACCATGAAGATGGCTCGAATCTGGAACCGTTGGCGGGGCCACAGAATGTAGCCTACGTGATCTACACCTCCGGCTCGACTGGAAAACCGAAGGGCGTTATGGTTGAGCACCATTCCGTGCTGAACCGGATTTTGTGGATGCATGATCGTTACGGCTTGAGTGCGGAGGATACGATCCTGCAAAAGACTGCCTTCACATTCGACGTATCCGTGTGGGAGCTGTTCTGGTGGTCGATGGTCGGCTCGAAGGTGAGCCTGCTGTCGGTTGGCGGGGAAAAGAATCCGGAGGACATCGTCGACACGATTGCCCGCGATGGCGTAAGTACGATGCACTTTGTGCCAGCGATGCTGCATGCGTTCCTGGAGTATGTGGAGCAGCAGCCGCAGGAAGTGATACAAGCGAAGCTGGGAACGCTGCGCCATGTGTTTGCCAGTGGGGAAGCGTTGCCGCCACAGCATGTGGCACGGTTCCAACAACTCGTGTCAGGAATCGCTGGAGCGAAGTTAATCAACCTGTATGGCCCAACCGAAGCGACGGTGGACGTATCGTACTTTGATTGCGAGCCGACGGAGGAATATGCGGTTATTCCGATCGGAAAACCGATTCAGAACATCCGTCTGTACATCGTGAAGGAAGGCACGGAGCAATTGCAGCCGATTGGGGTTGCAGGGGAGCTGTGCATCGGCGGTGTAGGCGTAGCACGAGGCTATCTGAACCGTCCGGAGCTGACAGCGGAGAAATTCGTTGCTGATCCGTTTACCGGAGGCGAAGCAGGCTATGAGCGGATGTACCGCACAGGCGATTTGGCGAGATGGATGCCGGATGGCAACATCGAGTACTTGGGCCGGATCGACCATCAGGTGAAAATCCGGGGGTACCGGATCGAGCTGGGCGAGGTCGAATCACAGTTGCTGAAGGTGGAGTCGGTACGAGAAGCGGTCGTCATGGCCCGTGCAGATGAAACAGGCCAAAAACAAATGGTGGCGTACTACGTCGCCGGGCAAGAGCTCGGAGCCAGCGAGCTGAGAAGTGAGCTGGGCCGGGAGCTGCCAAGCTATATGGTGCCATCGTACTTTGTACAGCTGGAGCAGATGCCACTGAGTCCGAACGGCAAAATCGACCGAAAAGCATTACCAGCACCAGAAGGCAGTCTGCAAAGAGGAGTTGATTATGCAGAGCCTCGAACAGCGCCCGAACGGGCGTTGGTGGCGGTTTGGCAGTCGGTGCTGGGCGTGAAAATCGTTGGTTTATTGGATAATTTCTTTGACCTGGGTGGAGATTCGATCAAGGCGATCCAAATTTCGTCCCGTGTATTCCAGAAAGGCTACAAACTGGACATGAAGGATTTGTTCCAGTATCCAACGATAGCTGCACTGGCACCGCATATTCGTGAGATCAGTCGAATCGCGGATCAGGGAGAAGTGAGCGGAGAGACGGTATTACTCCCGATCCAGCACTGGTTCTTTTCGCAGGAACGCGGGCGTCCGCAGCACTTTAATCAGGATGTAATGCTCTATAGCGCTGCAGGCTTTGACGAGACGGCAGTTCGCCGGGTCATGGATCATATCGTGAAGCATCATGATGCGTTGCGTACGGTTTTCCACAAGACCACATCCGGTTATGCAGCTTGGACACGCAGTGTAGAGGAAGGCGCATTGTATACGCTGGAAACCGCAGATTTCCTTGAACTAACGACGTATACTGAGAAGCTTGAAGCGAAGGCGACTGAAATTCAAAGCAGCATCAACCTGGGCGAAGGACCTCTGGTGAAGCTTGGTTTGTTTCATTGTGCTGATGGCGACCATTTGTTGATAGCCGTTCACCATTTAGTGATAGATGGAGTATCATGGCGGATTCTGTTTGAGGATTTTTCCACAGGCTACAAGCAAGCAAGCAAGAACCAGCCTGTACAATTCCCACTCAAAACAGATTCCTTTCAATCCTGGGCTTGCGAGCTGTCAGCTTATGCTAACAGCTCAGCAGCCGAGTCTGACGCAACATACTGGCAGCAACTCGAACTGACCAAAGCGTCCGCTGCCTCACTACCCAAGGATTTTGCCTATGACGGATCCTTGAACACGGACAGCGAAGTGCTAACCGTAGAATGGACGGAAGGTGAAACACAGCAGCTCTTGAAACAAGCGCATCACGCCTATAACACAGAGGTCAATGATCTGCTCCTGACCGCGCTAGGTTTGGCAATTCATAACTGGACGGGGACAAATCATGTGCTGGTGAACCTAGAAGGTCATGGCCGGGAAGCGATCCTTTCCAATGTAGACATCACACGTACGGTTGGCTGGTTTACCAGCTTGTATCCGGTACTGCTGGAAACGGGCTCAGGACTGACGCTGGCACAGCGAATCAAAGAAACGAAGGAAAGCTTGCGCCAGATTCCGCATAAAGGGTTGACGTACGGCACTTGGCGCTATTTGTCCGAAGCGTCTGCCGAGGAACATGGACGTACAATTTTAGCAGAACCGGAAATCGGCTTTAACTATTTGGGTCAGGTGGACCAGGATTTACAAAACAGCGGCATCACATTGTCGTCGTATGGAGCAGGCGAGACGGATGATCCCCAATCGAGATTGCCATATACGCTGAATTTGAACGCGATGATCTCAGAGGGTACATTGCGACTGACGATCGCTTACAGCCGCAAGCAGTATCGTAAGGAAACGCTAGAACGCGTGGTAGGATTGCTGCAATCCGCTTTACAAGAAGTGATTGTGCATTGCGCCGCTCAAGAGCAGCCGGAGCTGACACCGAGTGATGTGTCCTTTAAGGGCCTGACGATCGGGGAATTAGAGCAAATGGCGGAGCAAGCCTCATCGGTAGGTGAATTGGAAAATGTGTACGTGTTAACACCCATGCAGAAAGGTATGTTGTTCTACAACCTGATGGATTCGCAATCCGAGATGTATTTTGAACAGGCATCCTTCGATCTGAAAGGACACTTTAATATTGCTGCGTTTGCCGCGAGTCTGGATATGCTGGTGCAACGACATACTGTTTTACGGACGAATTTCTACAGCGGCTGGAAGGATGAACCTCTTCAAGTTGTGTACCGGAATAAGCGCAGTGAGCTATATTGGGAAGATTTGCATGAGGTGCAGGAAGAGAAGCGGAATGATTATATCCTCGAATTTATGCGCAAAGACAAGCAACGAGGTTTTGATTTGGGACAGGATGCTTTGATGCGTATAGCTATTTTGCGTACGGGTGAGGATTCGTATCGTTTTGTATGGAGCTTCCACCATATTGTGATGGACGGTTGGTGCTTGTCGCTAGTGACCAATGAAGTGTTTGCGAGCTACTTTGCAATTCTTGCCCATAAACAGCCGAAGCTGGCACCTGTAACGCCGTATAGTCAATATATTGAATGGCTGGAGCAGCAGGATCGGCATGCAGCTTTAAATTACTGGAGCACATACCTGGCCGGATATGAAGAGCAGGCTCATTTACCTCAAGCTAATATGAAGAGCAAAACAGGTCATCATGCGGAGCGGCATGGTTTTGATCTGGGGGTAGACTTGACGACCCAAATTCAGAGGATTGCTCAGCATTATCAGGTGACGATCAATACGTTGATACAGACGGTGTGGGGCATTTTACTTCAAAAATATAACGGTACGGATGATGTTGTGTTTGGCAGTGTCGTCTCTGGACGCCCGGCAGATATTCCGAATGTAGAGCATATGATCGGTCTGTTCATTAATACGGTGCCTGTACGCATCAGCAGCCGCGAGGAAAGTCTATTCTCAGAAGTGATGAAGCAAATTCAGGAGCAATCTATGGCTTCCCATGCCTACGACACGTACCCGCTGTATGAAATTCAGGGCTTGTCAGAACTCAAGCAAGATTTGATTAACCATATAATGATTTTTGAAAATTATCCAGTGGAGGAAGGAATTGAACAGCTGGGTGATGGTAAGCAAGCCGGCTTCACTGTTACGGGAGCTGAGTCGGTCGAGCAAACGAACTATGATTTCAATTTGATCGTTATGCCAGGGAATACAATCCAGATGAGATTTGGCTACAATGCACAGGTCTTTGAACACGAAGGTATAGAGCAAATTCAAGGACACCTGATGCAGCTGCTGAAGGAAGTGGTGGCGAACCCAGATATTCCTGTACGTGAGCTGGATGTATTGACTAAGCAAGAACGCGAGCAAATTCTTCGTGTGTGGGGAGATACGGAAGCGGACTGTCCGAGCGAGCAGACGATTCATGGCTTGTTCGAGGCGCAAGCGGCGCAGACACCGGGGCAGGCAGCATTGTTCTTCGA
>NZ_JBITPH010000082.1:0-14762 GCF_050467685.1 Paenibacillus sp. NRS-1782 | reverse complement strand
TAAAGACTGATGCTGTACTAGCCTTTTGCAACCAGTCTTGCATAAATGGCGTCTGCGGAATGTCCGATATGGTGCCTCATCACTTCCCGCGACTTCTCAGCATCTCGTGCCCGAAGTGCGCTCAGAATTTCCGTATGGACGTCGTAGTTCACCGTCCGAATCTGATCGTCATAGGGCATGAGATCTAGCGATGGGTTAATTTGGGTCCGAATTTGCCTCACAGCGGCTTCACAAAATGGGTTGCCCGATGCCTTGGCAATGGCTAAGTGAAACTTTACATCCAAGGCCCGAAACCATTCTCGGGTACAGTCTGCTTCAATACTCTGATCCAGATAATGCTGAAGCAAGTCCAGTTCATCTGTGGTGATCCGCGCAGCCGCTAAAAAAGCACCCTCAGGCTCCACAATCATCCGATATTCAAAGACCTTCAGCATATGCTCCCAATCTTTTGCGATTTCTGCCCGGCTACGTTTATGAGAGTTTGCTGTCACGGGAAGAACAAAGGTCCCTCCCTTGGCACCTACTCTCTTCTCAATGAGCCCCTTGGACTCCAATTGGGATAGCGCCTCACGGACTGTAATTCTGCTGGCATTGAATATCTCTGCGAGTTCCCGCTCTGTTGGTAGCTGCTCCTCGCTAAGCAACTCTTTTAGAATAATAGCCTCTTCCAACTGCTCTCTAATAAAATCACTCACTTTTTTAGCTGATACTTTTTCAAAGTGCAGAGAAGATGGGATTAACATATCAACACTCCGATCCGTAAATCTTTAAGGTCTAAACCTTATACCTTTTTCGAGAACAAAAAAATATAAATCTGTTGTTATCATAATGCCTAGTAAACCTATATGCAATACTTTTTTTCTAATATTTATGAATGATTTTGTAATAAATATTAAAGAAGTAGCGCCTTTATAGAGCTGCTTCTTTAATATTTCACATTTTTGCGGGATGACAAAGACTGAAAATTCCACTCCTAATCTTTGGCCGGTTATCTATAATCAAAATCTAAAAGTTATACAAAAATCTCCATTTAATTAAAAAAATGGACATATCTATTTTTTGGAAGAAATCATTAGATATAATTCTATTTGAGTTCTTACTAAAAAAATATTTTCAATCACCATTAAAAATATAATTTTCGAAGGCTGATTCCGTATGAATAGAGCCATTTAACGCAGCATCCTTAAAGTCACAATCCATAAAACGACAATTGCTTGTCTCGACACGTCATCCCCTACTCAACCAGTGGTACTTTTCAAAAAAAACGATAGGGATCTCCTTTCTTTTTCTTCCTCTTTACATTTTGATTACATAAAACTATCTCTCCCTTCATATACGAATACTACTATTATCTATGTGTTAGCCGATTATCATCGGTAATCTAAGAATAAATAATAGGGGGTACTTTATGTTAGGCCATTTTTTCAAAAAAATATTACCTATCGTTATGGTGTCATCAATCACATTTACTGGCATTGTGTCAGGAGGAGCTTCTACGCAAGCAGCTTCAGACACAAAAAAAATTAAAAATGTAATTTTTTTAATTGGTGATGGCATGGGGCCATCCTATATTTCTGCCTATCGGTATATGAAAGATAACCCGGCAACCCCTCTCATGGAAAAAACAGAGTTTGATCCGTATCTTGTAGGTGCTCAAACGACGTATCCGGAAGACGAGGCTCAAAATATAACAGACTCTGCTTCAGCTGCCACAGCAATGTCTGCCGGTGTTAAAACATATAATGCTGCCATTGCCGTAGATAACGATAAAACTGATGTCAAAACGGTATTAGAGCAAGCGAAGGAAAACGGGAAATCTACCGGCTTAGTTGCAACATCTGAGATCACTCATGCTACTCCTGCAGCATTTGGCGCACATGATGTTAGCCGTAAAAACATGAACGCTATTGCTGATGATTACTTTGATGAAAAAATTAATGGAAAGCACAAGGTGGACGTCCTGCTTGGTGGTGGACTAAGCAATTTTGTACGTAAAGACCGAAACTTAACTGAAGAGTTCAAGAAAGCCGGTTACGGTTATGTCACTGATCGGGAAGGATTGCTGAACAATAAAAACGATCAAATTCTCGGTCTATTTGCCCAAGGTGGACTAGATAAAGCAATCGATCGTGCCAAAGAAACACCTTCTTTAGAAGATATGACTAATGCTGCAATCAGCCGGCTAAATAAAAATGATAATGGTTTCTTCCTGATGATTGAGGGAAGCCAAATCGACTGGGCAGGTCATGACAACGACGTGGTTGCTTCCATGAGTGAAATGGCGGATTTTGAAAAAGCATTTAAAGCAGCAATCGACTTTGCCAAGAAAGACGGCAATACATTAGTCGTTGCAACTGCAGATCATTCTACTGGCGGATTTTCGGTCGGTTCAAATGGAGAATATAACTTTAATGCAGCACCCATTAAAGCAGCAACGCGCACACCAGATTTTATGGCCAAAGAAATTGTTGCTGGTGCAAGTGTTGAAGATACACTTAAGAAATATATCTCCTTAGATCTCACAGAAAGTGAAGTTCAATCGGTCAAAACTGCTTCTGCTACAAAGGACGAAGTTAAAATCGATAATGCCATTGAAGCCATCTTCAACACTCGTTCATTTGCTGGCTGGACAACAGGTGGTCATACTGGAGAAGATGTGCCAGTCTATGCTTACGGGCCAGGGAAAGAATTGTTTGCGGGACTTATCGACAATACAGATAATGCAAAGAACATTTTTGATATTCTGAAAAAAAACCCTATATAAATTGAACTCGCTGGCCTATTGTAGATATAATGGCCCCCCTAAGCAAAAAAGATCCCGATATATCATCGGGATCTTTTTTGATGTTTGTAAAGCTATAATACTGACTGGTTCCATACATTTTTATCACCAGACAGCCTTTGTATCAATATACTGCCCTTACTCAACCGTTACACTTTTCGCCAGGTTACGTGGTTTATCCACATCATGACCCAAAGCGAGGGAAGCATAGTAAGCCAATAACTGGAGAGATACAACCGAAATCGCAGCCGACAGGATTGGAAGTGTCTTCGGAATTGCAAATACCTGATCCACAGACTTCAACAACTCAACAGCGTGCTCTTCGTACGTAATCGCAAGAACGTCTGCGCCACGTGCTTTCACTTCCTTGATATTGCTCACGGTTTTCTCCAACACGGATTCCTGTGTTACCAAAGCGATAACCGGAATACCGTCTTCGATCAATGCCAATGTGCCATGCTTCAGTTCACCCGCAGCATAAGCCTCGGAATGAATGTAAGAGATTTCCTTGAGCTTCAGGGAGCCTTCCTGTACTACAGCATAGTCCTGACCGCGACCAATAAAGAACAGGTGCTTGTGGCTGGCGATTTGCTCAGCATAGGCTTTGATCGCATCTGCTTTACCCAGCATTTCTTCCACTTGCTCTGGCAGTGATTCCATAGCAGCCAACACTTGAGCTACTTGCTCATCCGTTTGTGTGCCACGTACTTGAGCCAGATACAGACCAAACAGGTAAAACGCAACCAACTGCGAAGAATATGCCTTGGTCGAAGCTACGGCAATTTCAGGTCCTGCCAGTGTAACCAACACATCATCTGCATCGCGGGCAATGGAGCTGCCAACTACGTTTGTAATCGCCAGTACATGAGCGCCGTTCGCTTGTGCTTCACGCAGTGCTGCCAACGTATCGGCAGTTTCACCGGATTGACTCACTACGATTACCAATGTCTCTGGTGTTACGATTGGCGAACGATAACGATACTCGGAAGCCACGTCGTTTTCCACCGGAATACGAGCCAAGCTTTCAATAACCGTACGACCAATCAAACCAGCATTGTAGGCTGTACCACAAGCAACGATTTGAATATTGCGAATATTTTTAATTTGTTCTTCTGTAAGCTTCAACTCAGGAAGAACAACTCTTTTAGTTTCATTGTCGATTCGGCCCAACATTGTGTCACGGTAAGCCTTAGGCTGTTCGTGGATTTCTTTCAACATGAAATGCTCATAGCCGCCTTTTTCCGCTGTTACAGCATCCCATTCGACATGAATCATTTCCCGAGAAATAAATTGGCCTTCGATTGTCATTAATTCGACGGCATCACTGGTCAAAGCAGCCATTTCGCCATCGTTCAAAATAAATACATTGCGTGTATATTTCAGAATAGCGGGAATATCGGAACCGATAAAGTTCTCGCCTTCTCCCACACCGATTACCAGCGGGCTTGCTTGACGAACAGCTACCAGCTTATTAGGCTCGTGCTCTGTCAGCACACCCAGTGCAAAGGCACCGCGCATAAAGGTAATTGCTTTTTGTACCGCTTTGACGATATCTCCTTTATATTCACGCGCAACCAGATGGGAAATAACTTCCGTATCCGTTTCGGAAATAAAGGTATGACCTTCGCTAATCAGCTGTTCTTTCAGCTCCAGATAGTTCTCGACAATCCCGTTATGAACCACGGAGAACTTTTGGCTCTCATCCAAATGCGGATGGGAGTTTTCGTCTGAAGGCTTACCGTGTGTTGCCCAACGTGTATGCCCGATACCTGCATGGCCTACAAGCGCCGCACCATCCAACTTCGCTTCCAGATTCGCCAGACGACCTTTAGCCTTGGTTACTTGCAGTCCTGAATCTGTAAGCACAGCAATACCCGCAGAGTCATAACCGCGGTACTCCAGCTTTTTCAACCCGTCAATCAATACCTCTTGCGTATTCTGATCACCAATATATCCTACAATGCCACACATATTCGTTATCCTCCCGATCATCATTTCACAGGACGACTCATCACAGGACTAACGTGTGCGGTAGATTGCGGAATAAAGTTCATTCATCTATGAAGTTGTCAATGATAACTATAGAAATTACAGGCATCTCTTCACGAATGTAACGAAATTCCCAAACCGCGCACGCCAATGATGATGGCCGCACATTCATGAAATGAATCTTATAATTTAGGTTATAAAATAAAAGCATCTATCGGTGCGTTGTGTAAACAGTTGCCTGCTTATTTTCCGCTGCCGATTTACGGGTCGATGTCTCACCGGAAGGTCCCCGCCGAATGTTTCGAACACCTTCACCTCGTCAGCTCGCTTTGCCGTGAACCCATCTGTGAGCAACATCATCCAAATTGAATGGTCTGCCTCACCAACAAGTTCCCCCGCGCAAAATCAAGCTCTGGCGCTTGTATTACATTACCTTACAACCCTCACTTTCTCTTTCTGAGTCACAGCATCCCTATATTATATTCAGCTCAGCATCATTTGGCAATGACACTTTATTCATATTTGCAAGTTCTGGTAAGTATTCAATTAAAAATAATATTTGCAAACGCGGTCGCCTGTTTACTTTGAACAGGCAACCGACGTTTACAAGATTTTAAACCAATTCTTTTTTTACAACATCTACGATCTGTCCTACAAATTGCTCCAGCTCATCCTTATCCGGACCTTCAGCCATAACACGAATAAGCGATTCTGTACCGGAAGCACGGACCAATACGCGTCCATTATCGCCCAATTGCTGTTCCACCTGCTCAATCGCTTCTGCAATGGCAGGATTGCCCTCGTAATTGCGTTTGTCCTGTACACGCACATTAACCAGCACTTGCGGATACTGCTTCATGAGTGATTTCAGCTCACTCATCTTTTTACCGGAAGCTTTCAGGGTATCCACCAGTTGAATCCCAGTCAACATACCGTCGCCCGTCGTATTGTAATCGAGGAAAATAACGTGACCAGACTGTTCACCGCCCAGATTAAAGCCGCCCCGACGCATTTCTTCCATTACATAACGGTCACCAACCGCAGTTTTTGCAGTCTTGAGCGCCAGCTTTTCCGTTGCTTTGTAAAAACCAATATTACTCATCACAGTCGATACAATAGTGCTGTCTTTGAGCTTTCCAGCGCGGTTCAGCGCATCCCCACAGATACAAAGGATATAGTCGCCGTCTACCTCTTCCCCGTTCTCATCAATCGCGATCAGACGGTCTGCATCGCCGTCAAAGGCCAGACCAATGTCAGCTTTCAATCGACGCACTTCCTCTTTAAGCTTCTCAGGATGGGTTGAGCCACAATGATCGTTGATATTCAGCCCGTTTGGCTCCGCACCGATGGTGTGAACTTCGGCTCCCAATTCCGTAAAAAGCTTCGGCGCCAGCTCATAGGCCGCTCCGTTCGCACAATCCAGTACGATTTTGAGCCCTTCAAAAGAATGGCTAATCGTTGTTTTTAAAAACTCCAGATAATCGTAGCGAGAATGCTCGTCTACAACAACCGTACCTAATCCGCCACCGATTGGACGAGGCAATTGATCTTCTTTCGCATCCATCAGCTCTTCAATTCTTAGTTCCGTTTCATCTGTCAATTTAAACCCGTCGCCGCCAAAAAACTTAATGCCGTTGTCTTCCACCGGATTGTGGGAAGCCGAGATCATGACACCAGCGTCCGCTTTTAATTGACGTGTAAGATAAGCGACTCCCGGCGTTGAAACGATACCCAGACGAACCACATTAGCCCCGATAGACAGCAAACCGGCTACAAGCGCCGATTCAAGCATCAGTCCGGACACCCGTGTATCCATACCAATAACGACAGTTGGTTTTTCTACATTCCCTGCTAAAACATATCCGCCGCAGCGGCCAATGCTATATGCCAGTTCTGCTGTAAGTTCCTGATTAGCAATGCCTCGAACACCATCTGTACCAAAATATTTCCCCATGTATAATGACTCCCTTTTTTGTCTAATGAACCTTAAATATTTACTACAGATAAATCATGTTATGGCTGACTGCTCTCCGGGGTTCCATTGGCAGAAGAATCTGCGCCGTTTTGAGGATTTGTTTTGTCCTCCGCAGCTGCACTGTCCCCGGAGTTTGCATCAGAGGAGCCGCCTTGGCCGCTCTGGCCCCCCTGTGGCCTCTCCTGCCCCTTATTACCACTACCGGAAGGGGTTGATTCATTCCCGCTGCCCGGATTCGTTACAGCCGGCGTTGAAGGGCTCTCAATGTTTACCGTTGCCGTTAACCGGCTGGCGTTTCCGGATTGCGTAATGTATTTGGGCAGGCCTACCTTTAAAGTAACCTCATGCTGACCAGCCTCCAGACCACTTACGTCTGCGACCAAACTAATATCATCGTTGGTTAAATTACTGATCATATCCTGCGGCCCCTTCACGGTAACATCCATCGTCTTGTCCGCAGGCGTTGTAATAGTCGCAGTCGTCCCATCTCCTGCCCCTTGCACAACAATCGGAATGCCTGACAATGTCCGCTCCGCATCGGTCACCTGATTAGAAGGGGCAACTGTCACCTGAATTTGTATTGAGCCAGGCTCGATTTTATCAGAACCGACGGGCGCTGCCAAATTAGCTTGAACTGTTTGGGTCCCTGCTTCCGTTAATTGGCTCAGATCGAGTGTAGCCGTAACATAGGAGCTAAGGCTATTCAAAACATCCTGCGAAGCGTAAACGACCGCTTCTTTTACATTTGCATTAACTTTGGAAAGCGCCAAACCGTTCGGCAGCTCCCCGGAATAGACAATCTTCACAGGCACGGACTTCGTTTGCTGGGTTAACGGGATTTCAACAGACACTGTGGAAGGCTCAATAACCGCTCCTGTAAGTTCCTGTCCCTTTTTGTTGTAAGCCTTCAGCTTCACCCGCTTCTGCTCAAATTTCTCCGAGATTCCCTCCGTATCCACAGCCCCCTGCACCGCAACCACTGTACTCAACTGGCTTTTAGGCAAGGTGACCTTCACCGTTTGAGGAGCAACCACAGGCACTCCAAGCTGCAATCCTGTATCCGGTTTACCCTTGGAAACAATAGAAACATCAAATGATTTCGTTGCCTTTTCCTCAATCGTGACCGTAACACGATTAGGAGTCATAGACACCAATTCCAAGCCATTCGGCAGGTTCGCTACGAGCGGCAAGGTTTTAGTACCTGCTCCTAACCCACTCAAATCCAATTGAGCCTGGTAATTATCTGCGAAAAAAGAAGTCAGCACAGAGCGCTGTCCTCTAACCTCCATCTTCACATGGTCAGTATCCATTGTAGATAATACATATTTTGACTCATCCAAACCACTGGTTTGAATGCCTACATTATCAATCACTTTATTATCATAAGAAACGGTCAGCGTGGACGAAGGCGTGCCTGTGTCCAGATGAACCAATCCCCACAGCAAGACGGCAACCGCGAGTGCCAATATTTTAGAAATCGTATTGTTGTTAATCCATTTGTCCATCATGAATTTCCACGGCCTCCCCTCCGATTCCAGAATGAGCCGCGTTTTTCCTTCAAAGATGGTGTCGGCCGCAGCTCCTCATACAGCTTGGATATTAAGGATTCTTCCTTAATATCGCGCACGACCTGTCCATTGATAGCCAAAGAAATTTGCCCTGTCTCCTCTGATACCACCACAGTTACGGCATCCGTTACCTCACTCACCCCAATCGCTGCCCGGTGACGAGTTCCCAGTTCCTTGCTGATAAATGGATTTTCCGACAGTGGTAAGTAGCAGGCCGCAGAAGCAATCTGATTATTTTGAATAATGACCGCACCATCATGCAGGGGCGTATTTGGAATGAAAATATTGATCAGCAACTCGGAACTGACCACTGCCTGTGTCTTGATACCGGACTCCGTGTATTCGTTTAGCCCCGTTTCGCGTTCAAATACGACCAAAGCCCCTATTTTTCTACGTGATAAATAATTCAGCGCCTTAATCATTTCCCCGATTAACTTGTTTATCTCCTCATCATCCGCAGACGAACGCCCAAACAGCTTGCCTCGCCCCAGTTGCTCCAGGGCACGACGCAATTCAGGCTGGAAAATAATGAAAATAGCTACCACGCCGAAGGTAAACATCTGGTTCATCAGCCACTTGAGCGTATACAAATCAAACCACGTACTAACCGCCCAAATGAGCACCAGGAACAGAATTCCTTTTAGCAATTGAACTGCACGCGTTCCACGAACAAGTAAAATAAGTTGATACATAATATAGGTTACGATCAGAATGTCGATAATATCTTTAATAGACTCTTTCCAAGTCAGGTCCGCGAAATAATCCAACATGCGCATGCCCCCGCAATTTTCTGTAGTGAGTAAGTGTAATATGTACACAGTATGCTCTCTCTATCTAGGTTATAACGATAAGGCCCGCGTTGCAAGCCGCACGACAAAAGAACCACTAAAAACAGTAAAATAAAGTACAAATCGCCATCTTTATATACAAAAAAAGCGCCTTTTCCAGCGGAAGAGGCGCTCGATATCATTCTTGCCAGTTCAAGCTTCTTTTATGGAGAGGACGTACCTCCGAACAAATCAGTAACTTTATACCAAATCCAATCCAAGGTTTGATCAATACTTTTGACCTGTCCTGCAATATGTGCTGTGGACGCTTGATAGTAGGAACCGTCGATCACAGTTACATTCCCTTCCACATCGCCATATACCCGAGCCTTACCATTTTGCACGGTCAAATCTCCAGCAATGGATTTACCTTCAGGTACTATCACAGTATCTCCTTGAATAACAACCTGATCCAGATGGCTTCCCTTGACTACCAATTGATGGTCTGTGGTTGAAAAGCTTGCCATACTTGAGCATATAATAACAAGAAAGAAAGCAGCGGCCGTAACAGCCGGGTGCCTTTTCACCCAAGTCAGCATAGGCACCATTGGTGCTCTCCTATGCGGCGGCAAAGCATTCATAATGCGAAGTGTCAGCTCATCCGATACACACGGCACTTGATGCCGTGTACCATAAAGCATCGCATCCGTCCGCTCCAGCTCTTTAAAACGCATGCGGCATTCCGGGCAGGTGAACAAGTGATGCTCTAACTCCTGTTTGTCCTGCTCAGACAGGTCGCCATCCAGATAGTCATGCATAAAAGAGACGGCTTGTTTGCAATCCATATGAGCCAATCCTTTCTAATATTCTTCCGTGTTCCTCTACATAACATGCTCCGGCTTAGAAACTTTGCTCACTTTACATACGCTACAACGAGCAATATGTTTCACAAAAAAACATCTGTGCGCGCACTTTCCAAGATCCCGAACACATGATTTACAGCTTGTGCTCCAATTTTTTGCGTAGAAAATCCCGGCCCCGGTGAACCCTCGTCTTAATGGTAGTGACCGGAAGATTAAGCACATCGCTAATTTCCTGCAAGGAAAGCTCCTGCAAGTAACGTAAAACCATAATCGTCCTGTATTTGTCTGGAAGGCTGTCAATGGCATCATGAATCAGGGATTGTGTCTCGGACAACAGCGTACGCCCTTCGGGTGTAAGCTCTTCGCTAGCGAGCATTGCATACCCATCGACACCTTCCTGCTCATTCATCTCAGCATCCAGTGAGTATGTAGGCTTTCTCCTTCGCAGACGGTCAATGCACAGATTCGTCGCAATCCGGTAAATCCATGTGGAGAACTTCTGCCCATGGTCATATTTCTCCAAATTACGATATACACGCAAAAAAGTTTCCTGCACCAGATCCTCCGCCTCATGGCGATTCCCAAGCATCCGGTAGGAAAGATGAAAAATCCGATCTTTATATAACTCGACTAGCTCCGCAAAAGCTCGCTGATCACCTTTCTGCACCAGCCTAACCAAGCGGCTTTCCATATTATCCACTCTATACTCCCCCAGACTTGCTGATGGGTTACTCATTACATTGTTATGATAATTCATCGTAGTTCAATTTAATCGGAAAATCAACTGTAGCGTTGACACCAATTGGACTCCTGCTCCGTCATATGCATGCAAACAGCACAATCGGGCCCCATAAGCGCCCGATTGCCTGTGTTCATGCGTCAAGCTGTATCAGCCCGTGTTTCTCAGCCCTGCGGCAATTCCGTTAATGGTTAACAGCACCTCACGTAGCAGCTCCGCATCGTCCCCGTTCTGGTCACGTAGTTCGCGTAGCTCACTAAGCAACTGAACCTGCAAGTAGCTTAACGGATCGACATAAGGATTACGCAATCGGATGGACTCTTGAATTACCGGCACATCGTCCAGAATTTCCGATTGTCCTGTTATTTTCAAAATCAGCTCGGATGTCAGCTTGAATTCCGCTGAAATTTGTCCGAAAATACGCTGGCGAGCCTCTTCATTATTGGACATCCCTGCATATTCCTCTGCAATCAGCAAATCCGCCTTCGCAATTGCCATTTGCAGTGTATCAATAAGGGAGCGGAAGAAAGCTGATTCCTTGAACATCGTTTGCAGCACCTTGAGGTTATCCTCATTGTTCTGATAGAAGCTTTGCAGCCCTGTTCCAGCCGCGTACCAAGCAGGTAGCAAGTAACGGCTTTGTGTCCATGCAAAAACCCATGGAATGGCCCGCAAGTCCTCAAAACGATCACTGTTCTTACGTTTGGATGGGCGAGAGCCGATGTTCAGTTCGCCCACCTCAGGCAATGGCGTTGATTCCTTGAAGAAATTGAAGAAATCCGGATCGCGGAAAATCAAATCCTGATACTTCTCCAGCGATACCTCGGAAATACGGGCAATGATCTCCTCCCAGCTCTCCTCGAACACTTCCTTCTTACCGGAACGGTTATACGCCACTGCGGTAATCAGAGCTGACGTTGCCTGCTCCAAGCTTCGATAAGCGATACCCTTGAGCGAGTATCTGGATGAGAGTACCTCACCCTGCTCCGTAATCTTGATGCCGCCTCCGATTGTATGTGGAGGTTGGGCCAAAATGCTACGGTTAAGCGGCATTCCTCCGCGTCCCAGTGCTCCTCCGCGTCCATGGAAGAACTTCACTTTTACGCCGAACTCATTAACCACTTCCGTAATGCTGTTCATCGCAACCCGAAGCTCCCAGTTCGCAGTAACCACACCGCCGTCCTTGTTACTATCTGAATATCCCAGCATGATCTCTTGGAGCTGATCCATTGCTGCTACAGATTTGCGATATACAGGCAAGTTCAGCAGCCTTTTCATAATACTAGGGGCAGCATGCAGATCGTCTATCGTTTCAAACAAAGGAACGGATTGCAGTGTACATACGACTGTGCCATCTTTCTCGATACGGAACAAACCCACTTCTTTAGACAGCACCATAACTTCCAGTAAGTCGCTTGCTCCCTGAGTCATACTGATCAAGTAGCTTGTAATGGATTTATTTCCAAATTCCTCCTGAGCCAGATAAATCGTACGATACACATCAAGACACTCCTGAGTGCTGTCACTATATTTCAAATACGGCGACGTAATCGGACGAGGCTCGTTCAGCAGCTTTTCCAGCAGGTCTATCTTCTCTTCCTCAGGCAGCTTGCCATAATCCGCAACAATATTCATTTTAGAAAGGATTTCAGTCATTGCATTTTCATGCTCCTGACTATGCTGACGTACATCCAGCGTAGCCGTATGGAAGCCGAACAGCTCTACCTGACGAATCATCTTCTGAATATAAGTATCTGCCACATAATCCGCAAAATGATGACGCAAGCTGTCATCAATAACGTTCAGATCCGCAATAAGCTCTTCAGCAGAACTATAACGTTCCTTCGTGCCCTGCTTACTTTCATCCAGGATATTATTCACCTTGGCTATCATATAGGCCAGCTTGATGCGGTAAGGCTCTTTCTCGTTATGCCACACTTCCATCTTTTTAAGCGTAATATGGTTCCGGTCTTCCTCAATAGAAGCCAGCAAATCATCAGAGACACGTATAATGCTCGTGCTAAAGCTCAGATAACCCATAAATTCCTTCAGCGTGTGCTGATATTCTCTCACAGCCAGCTTACGCTGCATACGTAACGTTTCCCAAGTAACATCAGCCGTAACAGACGGGTTGCCGTCCCGGTCCCCACCGATCCAGGAGCCAAATCTCAAATAGGTCGGAATATGCCATTTCTGCTCAGGATAATATTTGCCTAAACATCGTTCCAATTCTTGGTATACGTCAGGCAGCACATGAAACAAAGTCTCATGAAAAAAATACATCCCGTTTCTAACTTCATCTAACACAGTTGGTTTTCGATCACGTAGCTCGTCTGTCTGCCATAGCGTAATCACTTCATTCAGCAGATTTTCCCGCACCAGTTCCCGCTCCCTCAAGGTGAGCATAGGATTATCCAACAGCATGACGTCCTCGGAAATGCGCTTGTGAATGTCCAAAATCACCCGTCTCGTGGCTTCTGTAGGATGTGCAGTCATAACCAGCTCCAGAGAAAGCTCCTCCAGCAGATTGCTAACGTCCTCAGCAGAAAATCCACCCTGCTTAAGCTCCTGAACAGAACTTTCAATGGAACCACGTTGAACATCTTCACCAGCAGAATGCTCATAGTCCCGTTTGCGGCGGATACGATGATTTTGCTCGGCAATATTCACTAACTGAAAATAAATCGCAAACGCGCGAATAACCTGGTGACGAATGTCCGTATCCAGTCCACTAACGATTTGTTTAAAATTCTCATACAACTCCGGCTGATACCCGGCACGTAACGATTTACTTGTCTCACGTATCTTTTCCACGATATCCAAAAGTTCGTTGCCACCCTGATGAACCAAAACCTCACCAAGAATATTCCCCAGAAAACGAACGTCCCGCCGTAGCAGATTGTTGGATTGGTTTTTGTTAGCGGTTAACGTAAGCTCAGTCATGCTTTTCCCCCCATCTGATCTGTTCACACCAAATACAGCTTTGTTGCAAAGGTACGTATACACACGAAAATTGACACTTTCTTAACATCATACAATAAAAACGAGTGAAAAGCTGCAAAATTTACAGTAAAAAGTCATGTTTTTAAAATACTTTTTTTGAGAATATATTGGTTTTTTATGCACAAAAATGAAATTTAATAAATGAAATTACTTTATAGCCTAGAGATCATGAAAATTTATGCACAGGTGTTATAAACAGCATGATTTCCGAAACAAAAAATTATGCATCATTATGTGCATATGTTTATTATTTGTTGACAAAGTGAAACCCAATAGGCTTCTATCCACAAAGATATACACAATTCAGCCATAATTTCAATATTTTCGAGCTATTTTTCCTTCCAGACTCAGATATATCTACAAAAAAAGAAGCCATTGTGTACAACTCAATACAGCAGCCTTGGAGTTATCATCATGAATTCAGATCGTTAATGGTCATAGGATTCCTATATCGAAGGATTTGATCACAAAATTAGCCTTACTACAGGAGAAAGGGATACGTAAAAGGGGGAATGCGGGAACTGGGTGTTAAAAAACAAGCGCCTATGTACAATATGCACAAGTCATCCCCAACTGTGCATGACAGGAGATTTTCGCAATAACCTATACACAGAGAAAGTTCATGTCATGTGGACAAAATAAAAAGAAGCCTCTCGGCTTCTCTGTAATCAGTAAGCGGGTGATGGGAATCGAACCCACGCTATCAGCTTGGAAGGCTGAAGTTCTACCATTGAACTACACCCGCAAATTAGTATCGGGATGACACGATTTGAACATGCGACCCCCTGGTCCCAAACCAGGTGCTCTACCAAGCTGAGCTACATCCCGACATATAATTTTTTAGAAAATGGCGCGCCCTGAGAGATTCGAACTCCCGGCCTTTTGATTCGTAGTCAAACGCTCTATCCAGCTGAGCTAAGGGCGCAAATATGGAGCGGACGACGGGAATCGAACCCGCGACCCTCGCCTTGGCAAGGCGATGCTCTACCGCTGAGCCACGTCCGCAAAAACAAGATGCGCGTGGAGGGACTTGAACCCCCACGTCAAAGACGCTAGATCCTAAGTCTAGTGCGTCT
>NZ_JBITPH010000081.1:0-4975 GCF_050467685.1 Paenibacillus sp. NRS-1782 | reverse complement strand
TGAGGCGCTTTGGCCTGTTTTTAGAACTGAATTTCCGGTAATGGCTATCGAATAGATATGCGTTCCCTTTTCGACGACTCTCATTTCAATCGTACTCAATATTGTAGGGTGATAAGTTAATTTTACGGTGATACTTGCTTGTCCCAAAGCAATGCCCATAACCTGACCGTGCTGATCTACACTAACCACACTTGGGTCACTAGATATATAGGTAATTTCCGGATTGGCTATCTCATCTCCATTATCCATAGCGGTTACATTTAACTGTATTGTTTCATTGAGCAGCACATGAGCTATCGTTCCCTGATTGATATGTAATGCGCAGGTATGAGCAATCTCGTACTTCCATTTGTCCGCAATATTATTTTCCACGTCATCATAAGCTGTATTAATGCTATCCAATGTGCAGCTTAACTGGATGATGCCATTCATCGTGCGATCCATTCCGACTATTCTAAATGGCTGATGAGTCATATAAAATCGTTGGCTTAATGTAATGCCACTTGTATCTGCATTGTCTTGTACGGTAACCAAGATGTTGCCCTCTGGCATGGAGATAACTTTACCTGTTTCCGTTGAAAATGTTCTAGCTTTTACCACAGCATCAAACCATTCTACCTGCCCGTTCCAGTTCAAAGCCAGCCGTTGATTACACTTTTTCATTCTGCCTCGACAAGACTGTCCATTTCGATCCACCTGACTGGTAATTAAATAACGTTCATAGCGATAGTCTACGATATCTCCTGTACGTAAAGGTGTTGCTGCACGGATTATCTTTTCATCAGTGTTTTGGATATTATTTGTCGTATCTCGAATCAGACCAAGCTGTCTTACACCGTTTATGCGTACAAGCTCGCCTTTCTCTCGCAGGAAGAAATCTATCATCGGCTCTAGACTCCTTGTCATTCCTTCACCTCCACTGCAAAATCTGGCTTGCAGCGATATAGGTGCAATTCCACATAATCACTCCATTCCTTGATGTCCAAAATAATAAAGATACTCGTGTAGATTTGGACATAGCGATTCGACTGCAATAAGGATTCCACCAGTGGACAGAAAGCTCGATATGTCGTCTCCAGTGTGTAGCCATCTTCAAATGAAAAGCTTTTACGATAAGGTTGTACATCTGCCATCACTGACAGAACAGGGTTGAAATGTGTAGCATCTAAAATTTCCAACTTCGTATCGTAAAACATTAATCTGTTCCGACCTTGATTTTAGGCAGAGGAAGAGCCAGTCGAATACTTGCCGGAATTTCTGTTTCATAGCTAGCTGAGCGTTCACCTTCTTGCTTATTTATAAGTCCGACCGAATCCCTATTTTTATAGAGATACACCGCATAATCGACCATGACTTCATCATATTCCACTGGCAGTGTTACCACATTACAATAGCCATAAATATTACTCCTCGCTTTATTCAAATAGTGGATCAGGATATCATCCTTGGATATGTCTGTTGGTTCCATGCCTAATAACCGTTTAAGTAAAATCAATGAATCATTCATGTAACTGGCTCCTGTTCTTCCTTTACCTGTGTCTTCTCGGTACGCTTCATATTCTTGACAGTTTGAGCTTTCGTTAGAGTTGCTTCTTGCTTAGTCTCATCTGGTTGCGGTTCCTCTACTTGCTCATAATGCCCACTGGCCTGTAACCTCAACACCAACTCCTGATCTGTGACTTCCCATACACATCCTGTTTCCTGATTCAAAAACCACATCTTATTACCCTCCAAAAATGAAAAAATAGGGCATCCAAAACGGACACCCCAAACGTGTTTCTTCTATTATAATGTGTTTTTATATCATTCACTTTCAATTAAGACTTATTGGCTGTGAGTACAGCGAGAGCTTCCGGCTTGATACATTTGGCTCCAAATACCTGCAATCCTTTCACCGCATCTGAAAATTGCTTTTCTGGTCTGAACGCTTCCACCGAATCCACTTGCCCGGCAAACGAAATCGCACTCTTATGACCTGCGATGATTTTATACTTGGCTCCTGTGGTATTCGGCACATTGTTGGATTTATACACCGTCATCCCATCGATATCTCCTACATAGCCTGTGCGGATAATATTTGGGTCTTTGGTGAAACGAGCATCCTTCAGTAGCAAGCCATAGTACCATGCAGGAACCACCACAAAACGCTCGCTTTCCGGCACATTATTTTCATCCAACAGTACGCCTAAATCAATCAGCAAATCATAGGCTGTATCTTTAGTTGGAATTACAGGCGTTGTATCGTTACCCATCGTATTCTCAGCTTTTACCTCTGTGTAGAATCCAGCAAGATACTGATCCACTACATTGGCGAGTCCATAAGAGGCTTCCACAATTCCACCATCCAGCAGATTCACATTCGCTTGCGCAGCATCTACATCATCCACCTGAAAATTAAAATACTTCGCTTGATCGATCACTAATGTTTTTTGTGTAGCATCCAGTTCCTGTGGATTCCCGATTCCAGCTACTTTGTCATAATTGCCAATCATCACCGCTCCAATCGAATTAATTTTCACTGTGGAACCCTGACCTTTAATCTCACCTTCATAATCAGTGTTGACCACGTTCCCATATACCAAATTCTTTTTCAGACTTTCATTTAAACGTGCGCTCCAAATCGTAGGAATAAAATGTTGTACTGTCATATTCTAATCACCCTGTCCTTTTCTATTGATTATTGTTTGTTTTGTAATGCTTGTTTGACTTGATCCCAATGCTGATTAATCTCGTTTGGCGACATGCCTTTAATCGCATCCAATGTAAATGTGTTACCTGTTGAACTAGCCGGAGGAGTATAGCCATCTCCTTTGAGTCGTTGCTCAACTTGCTGTTGAATAGCCAGTTGGAGTGATTGTTCCAGCATAGCCAAATTCGCTGTCGTCGCTTCTTCATCTGTACCAATAAAAAAATCCACTAACGGGAGTGGAAGTTTCTTCTCGGATGCAATTTTGATCGCTTGGCTGGTCAACCGTTCACGCTGCTTCTCTAGCTTCATATTTTCCACTTCGGCACGTAGCTTTTCGACTTCGATGTCTTTCTCATCCTTTGCCGGGAATCGCTTCTTGATCTCAACATCCACTGCACTTTCCAAATGATTGGCTTTCCACGTTTCCAGCGATTTAGCTGATCGTTTGTCCACGGTGCTATCGAACCAACTTTTTGCTTGCGGATTAGATTGGATATATTGCTCCATCCCCTCCACGCTATACGGATTCAAACCCTGAAGATACGCTTGCCATTCCTCATTCGTTTGGTTTTCTTCGATCAACTGCTTCACTTGTTCTAAATTCATTTTCGATAATCTCCTTTATCGCCCATTCGACTCACAGAACCGAACACGCTTATGTATGTATTAAGCCGTTTAATGTCATGCTCAGGACAGCAATGTAACGCATTAGAAATCACAAAAACGAGGAAAAGGTACAAACATGCCCACTCCCCACTTTTACCTATTTTTCATCCTTTGTTTATATAGCTTTTTGACAGCCTAAAGCGTTACATCAAGCCTATTGTTTGCCTAAACTTCAGAAACGTATATATATGCTGAAACTGTATAATATTGAATATCATGTTCAAGACAATCATGTAACGCATTAGAAAACGCAAAAGTGACGAAAAGGTACAAGCATGTCAACTCCTCATTTTTACCTATTTTTAACCCTTTGTTTATAGGGCTTTTTCAACCTCTAAAGCGTTACATCAAGCCGTCTTTTTGTCTGAACTTCCGAACACGCAATCTAATATTTTCTTTTCTCGTTTTACCTCTGCATTTGTCACAATATTTCTGCCGATTCGAATTTGCCGAAAATGTTCCTCCACAACGTGTACAGTTCACCCTCGGCTTCGCTGTCTTAGGATCAGTCTCTACATTACGTTCAGACTTATATTCTTGATCCAACTTCTCATCCATTGGCAAAACTCCATTTTCAAAATAGATACAACGGGGAAGAACATCGGCTTGAGCGAAAAATACACATGGGCCATCTTGTAAACAGCAATAGTTTGGGATACCGTGCTTTGCTCCAAGATAGCATGCACAATTATTCTTAACTAACCGCTTGAACCTATTTTTATTCTGCATCTGATACCTCCTTATCCGTAGCAATTAATCGTTGCTGCTCCGCATGAAATTTATTGAATTCCAGCTTGGGATTCTCTACAAACGGTAACAGTGTTAGCAATGTTTCCTGAGATACGACTTGCTGCAATTTAACGATTACATCTGCCATCCCAACCAAATCTGTCGGCAAATTACGAGTAAACTTCACCGCAATATCCCGGTAATCATATTGCACACCTTCTTTAATATGCAGGAACGTGAAGAAATTCCGAATTCGCTGCTTGATTGCCTTTTCCATTAACGCTTCACGCATCGCTACTCGATTCTCCAAATTCAGCAACTTATTTCTCAACGCCAAGGAGGAGGTATTGCTGGCCCAGTTTTCATTGAAGTTAACCTGATCCATCATATCGAAGATTTTGCGTTCAATATTGTCCAACTCATTTTTCACAAAAGAATCGTTAATCTCCTTCGTAAGCCAGCTTACCTTCCCTCCAGCCGGAACCTGAATAATGCCCATCTTCTTCATATTCAATAAGTCCTCAGCTTCCAACTTGGCATTCTCAATCACGAGATAGGCGTTGCGATGATCTGCGATTTCATTGACCAAATCAGAGTTCAAAGCGTTATAGGCATCAAATAAAGAAATCACATCATGGAAGCCACTTTTTCTCTCCGTATTGGCTGGACAGGAGATAAGCGGGACTCTTCCAAAGATGTGATTATGTTTGCCGATATATTTTAATTCAGGTGCTTGGTTTTGCTTTATTGGATTGTGTTTATCATCACTACTTATTGTATAGTGTAGAATTTCATGATCGGTATACACGTCCAAATATACTTGCTTATCGAATCGACGGGTAAATTTATGTAAGCCTAGTAATACATTTCGTTCTGCTGTTCCATCTTCCA
>NZ_JBITPH010000080.1:0-1852 GCF_050467685.1 Paenibacillus sp. NRS-1782 | reverse complement strand
CTCTCGCCAAAGATTTCGGATTGTTTCCGAAGCTGTAGATTATGCTCTTTGTCCCAATGACTCATATGTACATCTATATTATGTATGGCTTCATCCTGATCTGACTTGGACACATAGTTTACTGGCTTTCCAAGTAGATAGCCCACTTCGTTGTCTACGAACTTACGTGGAAAATTGAAAATGAGCTTTTGATTGCTGCGGCTTTCTTGCATTGCATAGTTCTTGAGAATGGAGTGATTACCATTGTAGTAATCTGCATATTTCTGTTTGGCTATTGCAGCCGATTGGAGTTCATTTAGACATTCAATTATGATGGACTCGGTTATTTGCAAATAGGTTCTTCCTTTCAAAATGGGTTATGTAATTTTTGCTTGAATAAATAAAAGAACCACCCTTAATAAGGTAGTTCCTTATTGCACTGCCGTTTCCGTTAGCATCATATCTAAAGGGATTCAATTGCATTTTAAATTATTCCCAAACATTATGGTGTATTAGATTATTCAGATTTCGACGCCTCTCCCAATCTTCTTGTTCTAGGATTGGTTTTGTAGGATAAAAATCCGTATATCCTAATGAAATCAAAGCAACAGGGTCAATATGTGGCGGAATATTTAGTATTTCTCGTACGTCTGTTTTCTTGTAAAAACTAACCCATCCCATAGCTATCCCTTCTGCATAAGACGCCAACCACATATTTTGGATACAACAGGCGACGGATAAAATATCTGTTTCAGGAATAGAATTTCGCCCAAGTACATGTCCACCACCTCTCGTGGGATCACATGTAATACAGATCGTTATAGGTGCCTCCCTTATCCCCTCTAATTTTAGCGAGAGAAATCTTGTCTTTTTTTCATCTTCATAGTGTATGGACAACGCTTGTATTTCTTTATGACATGCATGCGCCAATCGTTCTTTAACCCCTTGAGAGTCAATGACAATAAAATCCCAAGGTTGCATAAAACCAACGGATGGTGCATGATGACCAGCCATTAATATGTTGTTTAACTTATCTTTGGATATGGGTTTTCCATTAAATGATCGAATATCTCTCCTTTCAAAAATGGCCTTAAATAGTCCTTCTCTTTCAGAATCATTTAACAATTTAATCCCTCCCTTAAAACAAAAATCCCCAGCCTAAATAAGACTGATAATGCGCCAGTACTCAAATTATTATGACAGGGCTTCAGACTCAAGTTTACATTGAAATTGGTATTTTTATGATATAACTCTAATATTATTTATGCTTGAAATCAATATTATCTCTTGCAGTTCATTATCAATCTGTAGTCTAAACTGCCTGACCCTCAAAACAACAAACTGCGATCATAAAATTTCAGACTCTTTACCGACTGAATCAATTGAACAGCCCCATATAAACTATCTGGCGCATCGTCGTATGTACAATTTCGATTGTAATCCTTCACCTGATGGTTATATCTGAGATTATCTGCATTGAACAGAATATGACCTTTCTTAACTTCTGGCTCCAAGCTAATAATTCGTTCATGCTTCTGCCCCTTGGAATGCACACTTTCTACAGGTGTATGTATCTTCGACTTCCATAGCTCTTCTTCAAACTTTTGCTTCATATAGCTCTGTGCTTGATTGACTTCAAAGCCTAGCTTATCTACAGGATAAAGCTTCAATTTTTCGATAGCTACTTGAAACAAATCATCCGGCAACAGTTTATAGATATTGCCATCGATCACGTACATCTGCTTCGTCTTCCGATGCTGCCCAATAATTGAAACCGCAGAATAGTCATTTTTCTTCCCGGCTTTAATGGCTGGATCAATGTACATGGCTAGTTCCATATCCTCAAACTCAGGTAGCCTGTCCCAATACATGA
>NZ_JBITPH010000079.1:0-542 GCF_050467685.1 Paenibacillus sp. NRS-1782 | reverse complement strand
TAGTCCAAGTACTCGCTCCACAGGATTTCCGTTCCCTTTAGCATTTCCTCCTCATTCGCCATAAAAAAAGACAAAGCCGTATTGATCCTATCCTCGTCTTGGAGATTATTATATTGTCGCTCCCACTCTGACCATAGATCATCACGCTCTGAAAACTGAAGCACAGCTGCTTTACGGACACTTCTTACTCCTGGTATTTTACCTTTGAGCAGATCAGCCATGATGTCTTCTTCGTTCAAAATGGTTCCACAGATCAGAATATTCGTATCCCTTGTGCCAATAGGTAGAATGACATCTGTAAATGTATTTTTAATTTGTTCTCGTTTGGCTTCGGATCGAGCAGTATCCTCCTTGAGCAAATCATCCATCAATACCAGCGTAGGACGATGATGCTTATAGTGAATACCTCGAAGTGAGCCATCTATGCCACGAATCATGATACACGAATCTAGTCCACCTTTACTTTTGAGCCAAATCTCATTGTTGTTCCAGCGGCTCCCTTTACGAATCCCAAAATCCTCAATCAGCATCTGATTTGTTTC
>NZ_JBITPH010000078.1:0-7716 GCF_050467685.1 Paenibacillus sp. NRS-1782 | reverse complement strand
GGAGGAAGATATTGGGCGAATCGTACAAGCGGTCAAGGATAGCGTGAACGAGCTGCGCAAAGGGGGATTTTTACCGGACACGCCCCCGAATGGAAACGGCCCGGGTCTGGATAAGCAACCTGTACCCATATCCGCATTTCCAGAAACGGTGACATGGAGCGCTCAGGAAAGCATGATTGCGCTGACTCTGGATCAAAAACAGCTTTGGTTCGCCTCTGTCTCGGAACGAAGTGACTCTCAATCCTTACACGAAACCGCCTTACTAAGGTTTCGTGGTCCACTACAACAGGAGATTTTCACCGAGGTTATCCGTAACATTGTGAGCCGCCACGAAGCACTACGTACCTTCATAAGCGCTGATGGGGAGACACAGGTGGTTGCTTCTGTGATGAACATCGAAGTTCCGCTGCATGATTTCTCGGGCTACCCTTCGGATGAACAGGAACAGCATATCCAAACGTGGATGAGAGAAGACAGCACCGTTCCGTTTTCTTTCACGTCGGATGAGCCGCTATTTCGTGTTCAATTGCTGAAAACATCGGAGCAGGAGCATCTGGGTGTGTTTACCTTCCATCATTTGATTGCCGATGGCTGGTCGATGGGCGTATTCATGCAAGAGCTGGAATACTTCTATTCCGCACGGGTTCGGCACGAAACTGTTACCTTACCTGATCCGGTAGCTTTTCGGGATTATGTCGCTTGGCAGCAAGTTCAGCTGAGGACAGGGGGAGGGGAAGCCGTTGCTTTTTGGTCGGCTGTACTGGAAAAGTCTTTGCCTGTACTAGAACTGCCTTCTCCAGTGCGTGGAACACAGTCTCCATCCTCCAACGGAAGTAGACATACCGTTATTCTCGAAGCACCGCTCGTCAAACAGTTAAGAACAACCAGCATAAAGCTCGGCAGCAGTTTATTCATCACCCTGTTATCGGTATTTCAAATTTTTCTGCATCGCCTGACAGGACAGAAAGAAGTAACCGTCAGCGTGCCTACGGCGGGACAATCTCATATGGATGCCTTCTCTCTGATTGGTAATTGTGTCAACTTGCTTCCAGTCATTGGCGAAGTGCGTCCTGATGTTACTTTTAGTGAATATACGCAAGTGATCAAAAAGCGAATGCATGAACTGGAGGCTTACCAAAAATACAGCTTTGCCGGATTGGCTCAACAGGGCCTAAAGCATTTACCTGTGATGAATGTTGTATTCAATATGGATCGGCCGATTCCGCGTTTTCAATTTCAGCAACTGGATGTAGAAGTGCTTGAAAACGAAGTGACTTTCAGCAAATACGAGCTTTTTTTGAATGTTACGGAGGTACAGAAGCAATTACGTCTGGATTTTGACTTTAATACGGATCTCTTTGAAGAAGACACGATTAAAGAATGGTCTAAATACTTCATCCATCTGCTGCATTCCATTGTGGTGGACGAGGGAAGTCGTATTTCCTCACTGTCTTTACTTCGTGGCCCGGAAAAGGAGCAGCTTCTGGCTACTTGGGCTGCGAGCGCCGATATCCACGGTAATTATCCTTGCGTTCTGGATGCATACAAGCAGCCAGCTCCCGCCGGAACAGAGGGGGAAGTGTATCAGGCCTCGACAGGCGCAGGTCTGTTGGGTACGACACGCGAATGGGCTTACGTCAAAAGCGGAGGCAAGCTACAACACATCGGTCATTTAAATCGGATGATCCAGATTCGCGGGCATCAGGTCAATCTGGAACAATTGGAGAAACACCTGCTGCAAACGTTTCAATTGGAGGCCTGCGTCATTACGCCACAAACGGACGTAGCTGGAGAAGTCTCTTATGTAGCTGCTTATGTGGTGGCAAGTGCATCAGCTCCTTGGGAAGAAGCCGAATTGAAGCAAATTGTGAATGAAACATTTCCGGATTATACGCAGCCCCGTTTTTGGATTTCAATGGATCGTATTCCTCTTCTGCCCGATGGACAGACAGATCTACAGGCTCTGCCGGAACCGGGACACTCCAGTATTTTTACGCCAAAAGGTGCTGGCTCTGAGGTGCATGGCGTAGAGGATGGACTCGTGACCATTTGGAAAGACGTTTTGAATATACATGAAGTTAGCCGTCATGATAACTTTTTTCAACTGGGTGGGGATTCGTTAAAAGCGACGGTCATTCTGTCCAGAGTGAGCAAAGAGTTGGGTGTTCAGATTCCACTCGTTCATATTTTTGAGTTGCAAACGATCGCTGAGTTGGCTACCTATGTGGCTGGAGGAACAAAACAGGTGTATGAACCGATTGTACCAGTAGCATCCCAACCCTTTTATCCAGTCTCTTCATCCCAAAAAAGGATGTACGTACTGGATCAATTGGGTGGTGGAACGGCCTACCATGTATCCGGTCAGCTTTATATAGAGGGTAAACTGGAGGTTTCCCGATTTATTGAGGCCGTCAAGGAAGTTGTTTTACGTCATGATTCCTTCCGGACATATTTTGAGCTGGAAGACGGGGAGGTTGTACAAAAAGTTCGAGATTCGATCCTGTTTGACATCCCGTTCTCCCGTATCTCCAAAGAAGAAGCAACACAGGCGCAAGCCTTGTTTGTTCAGCCTTTTGACTTGGGAACAGCACCTTTATTCCGAGCTGAGCTGTTCGAAGTTATTGAGGGCGGCTTCGTGCTGCTAGTCGATATGCATCATATTATTGCGGACGGTTTTTCCATGGCTGTGCTGCTGGATGAGATCATTCGCCGTTATCAGGGGAGACAGCTTGCCCCGATTAAGCTTCATTACAAGGACTTTGTCGCTTGGCATAAGGAGCAAATCAAGGGTAGCGAACTACAAGCAGATGAATCGTTCTGGCTCGAATCCTTGAATGGCGAGCTTCCTGTACTGAACATGCCTACGGACTTTCCGCGTCCGCAAGCCCAAAGCTTTGAAGGAGATAGCTTTACAGTCATGTTGGAACCTGAAATGATCAATGCACTCTACAAGCTGGCCCAAGATACCGAATCAACGATCTTCATGGTACTTTTGGCGGCGTATAACGTTCTGCTGAGCAAATATTCGGGACAAGAGGATATTATCGTGGGTTCTCCTGTTGCTGGAAGACGGCATGCAGATACACAAGCAATGATTGGCCTATTTGTGAATACACTCGTTTTCCGTAACCAGCCTCAAGCGGCTCTAACATTTCAATCCTTTTTGCAGGAAGTCAAGCGAACCTCGCTGCTGGCGTTGGAGCATCAGGACTATCCGTTTGACGAGCTGGTAGACAAGCTGGAGCTGGTTCGCGATTTAAGCCGAAATCCGGTGTTCGATACGATGTTTAGTTTACAAAATGTTGGCACAGATGTTTTGGAGGCCAGAGGCATTCGTTTCAAACCGGAAGAATTGAACGCTGGCATATCGAAGGTAGATTTTTCATTACATGTGACTGAAGAAAAAGATTGCTTATCTTTCACTTGGGAGTATGGCACGAAGCTGTTTAAGCCGGAGACGATCCAGCGGCTGGCGAAGCATTTTGTACGAATTTTGGAGACAGTGACGCAGGATGTTGGGGTGACTTTGGCTGGTATTGATATCGTATCCGATGAAGAGAAGCATTTGCTTGTATCCGGGTTCAACGATACAGCCGTACTTTTCCCGTGGAGTGAAACTCTGCATGGGCAATTTGAAGAACAGGTTGCCAAGACGCCAGAGCGTGTGGCATTGGTGTTCGGGGAACAACACCTGACCTATCGGGAGCTGAACGAGCGTGCCAATCGACTGGCTCGTACACTACGTATTCACGGTGTGACGACAGACCGATTGGTTGGTCTAATGATGGAGCGCTCGGTAGATATGATCGTGGGCATTTTCGGCATTTTAAAGGCCGGGGGTGCGTATGTGCCAATCGACCCGATGTACCCAGAAGAGCGTATCCGCTATATGCTGGACGACTCGGGAGCAGAGCTACTACTGACGCAAAGCCACTTGGTTGAAATCGTAGCCTTCGACGGTAAAGTGCTGGTGTTGGACGGGGAGCAGGCCACGAATGCAGAATCACAGGCGGATACGCAGAGCGAGACGATTCAGGAGCACCAGATTAACACCTCTTTGTATCATGAGGACGGCTCCAATCTGGAACCGATGTCCAGCCCGAACGATCTGGCCTACATGATTTACACCTCAGGAACGACCGGGCAGCCGAAAGGGGTCATGATTGAACAAAGTAACGTTAGCAATCTGATTCATGCTTTAGCTGAGCGTGTGTACAGCCGCTATGACCAGCCTTTGCACGTAGCGTGGCTGTCGGCGTATGTGTTTGATGCCTCGGTACAACAAATTTTTGCAAGTCTGCTATTGGGCCATGCACTGCACGTAGTTGCACGTGATGTCAGTCTGAACGGTGAACAGCTTATCGCTTACTATCGAGAGCATCAGATCGACCTGTCAGACGGCACACCAGCGCATTTGTACATTTTGAGCGAAACAGCCACGGCAACGGAAGCACCTGGAGTGAAGCATTTTCTGATCGGGGGCGAGGCCTTGTCGGTACAACTGGTGAACGGATTTTTGCATAAATGGTTCGATTATCAGCCTGTAATCACGAATGTGTATGGCCCGACTGAAACGACGGTAGATGTCACCGCTTATACAATTGAAAACGCAGAAGACCTGAACGTTCTTTCAGATAAAGGGGTACACACCGTTTCCATCGGAACTCCGTTGGCCAACCAATCCGTATACATTCTGGATGCGCAGCACCAACTGGTGCCGATGGGTGTTGCTGGTGAACTGTATATCGGCGGGGCTGGTGTAGGACGCGGTTATCTAAACTTGCCAGACCTGACGGCAGAGAAATTTATCCCGAATCCGTACGTCGAAACAGAGTCCCGACTAGCTCAAGGATCGCTGGTAACTCGTGTCAACCGAATGTACCGGACGGGTGACCTTGCGAGATGGTTGCCGGATGGCACGATTGAGTGCTTGGGCCGAATCGACCAACAGGTGAAGATTCGGGGGTACCGGATTGAATTGGGTGAGGTTGAGGCGCATTTGCTAAAGGTAGCGGCTGTGCAAGAGGTCATTGTGCTGGCTCATGCGGACGAGCAGAGGCAGCATCAACTCGTTGCTTACTATGTAGCGGAATGGGAAGTGAGTGCCAGCGAATTGCGTGGCTTATTGGGCAAGGAGCTTCCGAGTTACATGGTGCCTTCGTACTTTGTACAGCTGGAGCACATGCCGCTGACACCAAACGGCAAAATTGACCGCAAGGCGCTGCCTGTACCGGACGGAAGTCTGCAAACGGGTGCGGATTATATCGCACCGCGTTCGTGGGTGGAATCGAAGCTGGTGCAAGTCTGGCAGGAAGTGCTGGGCCTGGAGCAAGTCGGCGTGAAAGAAAACTTTTTCGAAATTGGCGGACACTCATTACGTGCGACCACATTGGTCTCGAAGGTTCACAAAGAACTGAACAAATCACTTCCGCTGCGCAACATTTTTGAAGCCCCGACGATTGAACAGCTGGCGGTGGTTATTGAAAATCTCGATCAGGTGGAGTATGCGTCCATTCCGGTAACGGAAGTACGTAACTTCTACCCGCTGTCCTCGGCGCAAAAACGGATGTATGTTCTGCAACAGCTCGATCCCAATGATGTGAACTACAACATGCCCGCCATGTTCCAGGTAAGCGGCCCGTTGGATGTAGAACGGATGGAAGAAGTATTCCAGCAGTTGATCTCCCGTCATGCGACCCTTCGTACTCGCTTTGAAATGGTAAATAGCGAACCGATGCAGCAGATTCAGGATACCGTATCGTTCAAGGTGGAGTATGCGAAGGTGTCGGCAGGGGAAGTACAAGAATGGGTTCAACGATTTGTGCGTCCATTTGATCTGCAAGCCGCTCCGCTGCTGCGGGTAGCCTTGATCGATTTGTGCGTACAGGGAATAGAAGAAAAGCCACAGTATCTGCTGATGCTTGACATGCACCATATTATCTCAGACGGTGTGTCTGCAGGAGTGTTGACCCGCGAATTTGCTCGCCTGTACAGCGGTGAAGAACTGCCACCGCTACGGATACAATACAAAGACTATGCCGTATGGCAGGAAAGTAAAACACAGCAAGATTGGATGAAACATCAGGAAGCATACTGGCTGGGTACATTTAGAGGTAATCTGCCTGTACTGAACTTGCCAACCGACTTTACACGTCCTGCAGTACGAAGCACGGCAGGCGATACGGTGGTATTCGGTCTGGAACGCGAAGTCAGCGAGCGTTTGAAAGAACTGGCAGCACAGACAGGTTCGACGCTGTACATGGTGCTGCTGGCAGCCTATACAGCGCTGCTGCATCAGTATACAGGACAGGAAGACATCATCGTCGGCACCCCGATTGCGGGACGTCCGCATGTGGATCTGGAGCCGATCATCGGGATGTTTGTTGGTACGCTGGCTATGCGCAATTATCCAACCGCAGCGCTAACGTTCCGCCACTACGTGGAGGACGTGAAAACCCGGGCCTTGCAAGCCTATGAGCATCAGGACTATCCATTTGAGGAACTAGTGGAAAAGCTGAACGTGAATCGAGATATGAGCCGCAATCCACTGTTCGACACGATGTTTGTGCTGCAAAACACCGAAGAAAGTGAGCTGAGACTAGCAGATATCAGCTTCTGTCCATTCAGTATGGAACAGGCTCCGGCGAAGTTTGACCTGATGCTGGAAGCCAGCGAGAAGGAAGAAGGTATTCAATTCGGATTAGAGTATGCAACTGCACTGTATGAGCGCGAAACCATCGAGCAGATTACGCGCCACTTCGTACGGTTGGCTGGAGCTATTGCGATGAATCCAGATACGACGCTGGGTGAGCTGGAATGGATCACTACAGAAGAAACAGTACCTGTACTGAAAATCCATCAAGACCGTCAAAAGGCTTCTCGTTACTGGGGGGCATATTTGGAGGGGGATACGGAGCCGTCCCATTTGCCTCAGGCTAAAATGCAGAGTAAGGAGAAATATCAGGCAAAGCACCTTGATTTTGATCTGGGTGTGGGTCTGACAATCCAGATTCAGCAGATCGCTGAGCGTCATCAGGTGACTATAAATACACTGATACAGAGCGTTTGGGGCATATTGCTACAAAAATATAATGGCACGGATGATGTCGTGTTTGGAAGTGTGGTTTCCGAGCGTGCGATGGACGTTTCACAGGTAGGGCAAATCATTGACCAGCACATAAATACGGTACCTGTACGGATCAATAGTCATGAGGAAAGCCTGTTCTCGGAAGTGATGAAGCAAATCGAGAAGCAGTCTGTATCTGTCCATGCGCATGTCTCGTATTCGCTGGATGAAATTCAAGCATTGTTGGAGCTTAAGCAGGATTTGATCAACCATATACTCATTTTTGCAAATGATTCAGTAGAGGAAGAGATTGAGCAAGTGGGTAGCGTTGGAGAAGCTAGTTTCTATGACTTTAATCTGGTGGTACAGCCGGGGAAAGCCATTCACATGAGCTTTAATTACAACGCACTAGTCTTTGAACGCACAAGTATAGAACAAATTCAGGGACATCTGGTGCAACTGCTGAAGGAAGTGGTGGCGAACCCAGATATTCCTGTACGTGAGCTTGATGTAGTAACCAAGCAAGAACGCGAGCAAATTCTTGGCGTATGGGGAGATACCGCAGCGGACTGTCCGAGCGAGCAGACGATTCATGGCTTGTTTGAAGCACAAGCGGCGCAGACCCCGGAGCAGGCAGCATTGTTCTTCGA
>NZ_JBITPH010000077.1:0-4650 GCF_050467685.1 Paenibacillus sp. NRS-1782 | reverse complement strand
ATGGTTAATCAACAGGCGTGGTTTTGACCAATACTTGATGTTTGTTTATTCTAGGAATAGGCAAGTCGTTGATGTGAGCTTCTAGCTTTTTTGAGTAGCCGTATATTTGTACTGCTTTCATCATTTTCTCCTTAAAAATTAATAATCACCTTCCCTTTTGGACGCCCATTTGCGACTAGTTCTAGCGCTTCATTAACATTGCCTATGGTAAATAGTGTTGGATGAATCGGTGGAACAATGTTGTTTTTTTCGATGATTTTGGTAATATTTTTTAGTTGTGCACCGTCAGAATGAACGAAGATAAAGCGGTAATCCACGTCGTGTTTCTTGGCTTTGTTGTCATACTTTGCGCCAACCACAGAAAACAGCTTTTGTTTCCACCATGGAAAGTTATTGTCTTCTGCGAAACGTCTATTGGGTCCTGTACGGAGAGAGAGCAATCTTCCGCCCGGTTTAATGATTTTTAATTCATTGTCAAATTCTTCGGCTCCCAAGGTATCAATCACATAATCGACATTCGACAACAAGTCAACATAGTTTTCTTTCGTGTAATCCAAATATTGATCTGCACCAATTTCCAAAGTGCGTTCGCGCGCTTGTGCGTTGCCACTAACAATGACATTTAGACCCATTGCCTTTGCGATTGGGACAGCCATTTGACCAAAACTACCCGATCCACCTGGAATGAAAACAGATTTGCCGGACTGTGCCTCAAGTTCTTCATGTAGACCTTGATACGCTGTGAGTCCAGTCAGTGCTGCAGCAGCGGCTTCCACGTAGGATAAGTTTTTTGGCATGGGGGAAATTGCGGCAGCGTCAATTGCGGCATATTCCGCAAAAGCACCAATTTTTTTTAGTGGGAGACGTGTATAGATATCGTCTCCTACGTAAAAGTTAGTCACATTTTTTCCGACTTTTTCGATAACGCCTGCCAATTCATTACCAAGCGTTAATGGGAATTCATAATTTTGAATCAGTTTCACGCTACCTGTGATAATCAACATTTCAAGTGGATTAACCGCTGCAGCTTTGACCTTTACCAAAACTTCGTTGTCAGCAATCTCTGGAATTGGAATGTCATTGACTTGGGCGTGGATTTTTTTTAAGTACTTGGTGATCTGAGCTGCTTTCATGAGTGTTTTCATTTTATTCAGCATCCTTCTTTTGAGTTACCTTCATTGTGTTTCTTGTATTTTTTCAAAGTAGCGATTAAGACAATAGTTTTCACTATTTCAATAGAAAAATGGGCACGATACTATACAGATAATCAAACTAATTAAGATCCACATCGGCCCATAGCGCCCGAATGCTGTGAAAACCTACCAGTATAGTGCAGTCCATACGTCAAGCACTGATTTTTAGGTTGATCCAAGAAACTATACAAATATAATTTTTTTTGACCTGAGTTTTTTTCTCATAACATTGATGACTCACAGATAAATTTATGGCGTACAATTTTTTAGTTGTACGCCATTTTTAAACACAACTGTCTATAATGTAGTTTAAGTTTAAAACTACTTTGTTATTTCCTATTTTTTGTTATAAATATAGAGAGCCACTTCCAGCGGAAGCCTGTTCTCTCTGCTCCAATCTCGTCAACGATGGCTTTTGCTATTTCAATGCGAAGCGAGCACATTTTCTATAGAGCCTCCATATTCATCCGTCCGCGTATGTTGCATGGATATGAATTTCCAGTCGGATTTAAAATTCTGAGATTATTGGATATATTGGCTGTCTCAAATTGAAATTATAGTTCTGGTCTACAATTCCTACCACTTCGTTGCTATCATAAAGATCCACCATGAAGCCCGCCATTTGCTTGGCAGTGTGATACTTAGGCATGTTTGCTTTAAAATCAAATTCTTCAGCATCTATTGATTTTTTCGCAAATTCCGTTTCTGTTATGGCTGGTGCTAATACTTTTGCCTTCAATTTCGCACCTTTCAGTTCCAGTTCTTTTGCAAGCCCTTCGGTGAAGGCACTAACATAATATTTAGTTGCAGAATAAGTAACACTGCTAACGGCAACAGCATAACCAAGTGCTGAAGATACGTTAATTAACTGAGTTCCTTCTATATCAGCATGATCGTGTGCATATAGAGTAGAGAGAATGGTTAAGGTTTCTATATTAACACGCAGCATAGCTTCAACTTTATCTAAATTCTGATCCACTACAAAAGAGGATTCACCAAGTCCGGCATTATTAATCCAAGTCTCAATTTGATACTCCTTTAAATCGTTATACAGGGTATAGGCCTGATCCGTAACCGACAGGTCACTTGTAAGAATAACAACGTCTAAATCTGAATTTATTCCCTGAATTTTTGATTTAAGCTCTTCTAATTTGTCCAATCTTCTAGCTACAATAATCAGGTTTTTGCCGCGATACGCAAAGGCCAATGCTGTCTCATATCCTATACCTGAGCTCGCTCCTGTAATAACTGTGTACTTCATACGATTCTCTCCCTTTTCAAAAATATTATTTAGACAATTATAGAATGATCATTCTACTTTAGTCAAAAAAATAATAGTTAGATCTGACTTGGTCTAAGCATAGCATTTTTAGAATGATCAGTAAAGTATTTTAATTCAAAATGACAATTTCTTAAATTTTACTCATGTTAATAAGTATATCGTGAAATTAGTTTCCAAACCTCAAGATTAGATCTTCAATCTCCTCAACGGTAAGAGCCAAGGAGGACTCAAGAAAAGCGAATTCGGCTATGCGTTCAATAAGTGCCAATACCGTGATAGATTATCACGTCAATATCCGCAAAGCTCTTCCATATGCAATGAAAACCAAAACAAACCAATCTTAGCTGATCCTGCCGATTTAGTGGAGCGTCCCAAAAAGATTAACTATGTGGCGAGCTTCTACGATGCGGAGGAAATAAATCCACTCTTGAAGGTAATCACTTTCCGATTATTTTGAAAAACCACAACTTGCGGCGTATTCGGTATCATGATCTTCGACATAGTTTCGCCAGTCAGCTGTTGGTCAGCGGTGTAGGCATGAAAGAGGTTCAGGAATGGTTGGGCCACAGCGATTACTCAACCACAGCCAATATTTATTCTCACCTAGTATACAGTTCAAAAGTTTCTTCAGCTCAGGCAATGAACGGGGTACTGAAAATCACATAAAAAAGTCCATTAGAGTAATATCTCTAATAGACTGTTAATTAATAATTATGGTACCGGCGAGAGGACTCGAACCTCCACGGTTTCCCACTCGATTTTGAGTCGAGCGCGTCTGCCATTCCGCCACGCCGGCATATTCAATTATGGAGGCGCCACCCAGATTTGAACTGGGGAATAAAGCTTTTGCAGAGCTTTGCCTTACCACTTGGCTATGGCGCCAGAGTATTACAAAGCGGACGACGGGAATCGAACCCGCGACCCTCGCCTTGGCAAGGCGATGCTCTACCGCTGAGCCACGTCCGCATTAAGATGGCTGGGGATATAGGATTTGAACCTATGCATGACGGAGTCAAAGTCCGTTGCCTTACCGCTTGGCTAATCCCCATTAAAGGTAAAGGGCGACCGATGGGGCTTGAACCCACGAATGCCGGAGTCACAGTCCGGTGCGTTAACCACTTCGCCACGATCGCCGCAAAGACAAAAAAAAATTTGGCAGGGGCAGCAGGAATTGAACCCACACCAACGGTTTTGGAGACCGTTGTTCTACCTTTAAACTATGCCCCTATAAAACTGGTGGAGGATGATGGATTCGAACCACCGAACCCGTAAGGGAGCAGATTTACAGTCTGATGCGTTTGGCCACTTCGCTAATCCTCCAAAAATGGTGCCGGCGAGAGGACTTGAACCCCCAACCTACTGATTACAAGTCAGTTGCTCTACCAGTTGAGCTACACCGGCACATAAATTATTAAATTAAAAGTGGCTCGGGACGGAATCGAACCGCCGACACGAGGATTTTCAGTCCTCTGCTCTACCGACTGAGCTACCGAGCCTTATTCTAAGGCTCTTTGAGAAGCAATTTATTACTAAAATGGCGGAACTGACGGGATTCGAACCCGCGATCTCCTGCGTGACAGGCAGGCATGTTAGGCCTCTACACCACAGTTCCAAAAGATTTCCTTAGGGAAATGAATTGCGGGGACAGGATTTGAACCTGTGACCTTCGGGTTATGAGCCCGACGAGCTACCGAACTGCTCCACCCCGCGACAATAATAGGTATTTACTTTTCAAATGGTGGAGGCTGAGGGGCTCGAACCCCCGACCCTCTGCTTGTAAGGCAGATGCTCTCCCAGCTGAGCTAAGCCTCCACAACGCATCACTTCACGTATTATACCATTATAAGCTTTTTATTTCAAGCTCTTTTATAAAATAGTTAATGACCCGTAGGGGAATCGAACCCCTGTTACCTCCGTGAAAGGGAGGTGTCTTAACCGCTTGACCAACGGGCCATACAAAAAAATTCTGGCGGAGAGAGAGGGATTCGAACCCTCGAGACGCTTTTGGCGCCTACACGATTTCCAATCGTGCTCCTTCGGCCAACTCGGACACCTCTCCATATGGCTCCCCGAACAGGACTCGAACCTGTGACAACTCGATTAACAGTCGAGTGCTCTACCAACTGAGCTATCAGGGAATAGTAATCATAAAGATTTGCTTGGCGACGTCCTACT
>NZ_JBITPH010000076.1:0-21146 GCF_050467685.1 Paenibacillus sp. NRS-1782 | reverse complement strand
CAACTCCAGTAACACCCGTTAGGCCAGTAGCTCCGGTAGCCCCGGTAGCCCCGGTAGCACCAGTAACGCCAGTGGCTCCCGTAGCTCCCGTAGCTCCCGTAGCTCCTGTGACGCCAGTGGCTCCCGTAGCTCCCGTAGCTCCCGTAGCTCCTGTGACGCCAGTGGCTCCCGTAACTCCCTTAACTCCAGTAGCACCAGTAATGCCGTTAGCTCCCGTAGCTCCAGTAACTCCGGTAGCGCCAGTGGCTCCCGTTAGCCCTGTCGGTTCCGCACCTTTTGCTACAAGCAATTCGGAAGATACAATACGGTGAGCTGTCACTAACTGCCCCATTGAATTTTTACCCCAGACTGAAACTTGAATTTCATTTTCTGTAACACTTTCATCAGTGGTAAAAACAAACTCAAATGAATCAAAATCAGCATAATAATCTTTTGTAATCACTCCATTTGAATTTACAGTTATAAAATCAACCGCGTATAACGTTCTTGTACCATTTAGATAAAAACCCTGAATCAATACCGTAGAAGAATTCACAGTATCACAGTTATAAATTTTCACGGTAACTCGATGAGTAGGCCGAACACCACTGACATAATTATTTTCTATGGGTCCAGTTGATATAACTACCATATATTGGATTCTCCTTTCGTCTAAAGTAACGAGGCTATAATCCTATCACTAATGCCTCCTCTTCTATAACTAGTATTGAGATTCGAACGTTCACGATTTATATAATATGTAACATCTATATATACGTGTGGACATTCCCTATGTGATAAAAACCCCTTTTGATAAGTAAGCTTTTTTTGTGGGGCAAAAAAATACCGCTCTGTCTGCCAAAAAAGCAGGGGAGCGGTATTTTTAATCCGTATGCTTTTGTATGGGAGAGCCGGATCATGAAAAACGTTACGGGTAGCTGTATGTGACGACAGGCTACTTCGTTGCCGCTGACTTAGCCGGAGCTTTACTTGTTCCTACTGGCGGTTGGGAAGGTTTAACGCCGTTTACTAAATCCGTAACCATTTTCTCTAGGTTAGAGATTCGATTATTGTATTCGGTGTCAGTAACTTTACTGTTTTTCTTTTCTTCGGCCATCCTCGATTTCGTGTCGGAAACGAGCAAACTAATGACTTCTTTCACGTTCACGCTTTGTGCCTTTGCGATCGCAGCGAGCGTTTTATCGGCTTTCAATTGTGTGTTCAGTTCACTGGAAGATAGACCTAGCACCTTCAAAAGGGCTTTATTCTCCGCATAATTACCGCCCGCCGTTTTCGGGCCGTTGGCATCGCCAGGAAGTACATTCCCTTTGGTGGCGAGCAGTTTCTCGGCCATAGCGGAATAGTCCGTTGTATTGGATGCGTTAGCTCCGACAGGAGGGTTTTCCTTCAGCCATGTGGAGAGATTGGTTTTCAGTTTTTCTTTGGACACGCCTTGCTTCTCAGCCACTTCACCCAAGGTGTTTTGTTTGAGCTGGGTTCTAAGCGCATCGTTATCAAGGGATAATAGCTTGCCCAGCTTGTCCTGAAATTGACCGATTTGTCCAAACTGTCCTTGTGCATCTGTAGGCGGCTTTTGTGAAGCATTAGCAGATTTGTCAGCTGTAGCGGCAGCAGCGTGAACCGCGCCCGCAGAATAAAGTGCTCCACCTCCTAAAATTGCCAATGCCATCGTTCCTGCCAAAATCGCTTGTTTGGTGTTCTTCATCTTTATTTTCCACCTTTCGGTTAGGGTGTGTTTGGTACGAGATTTATCATAAGATTTGAACTGGAATGCTGTCTGAGTGCAAGCTGAGCGTTTGCTGAATCGTTTTTTTTAGGACGGCAAGATTAAAATTTTAACTGAATATTTACTTGTATTATGTGTATTAAGTGATATGATACACTATATGCACGATAGATGTAGTGAATTAGGGGGAAAACCCATGGAAGAGCAAAAGGTTGGCTCGCTTCGATTTTTAATTGATTTTAGCCAGCCATTATATGAACAAATATTAAATCAGGTACGAAGCTCCATTGCCAAAGGGGAGATTGAAATGGGAAGCAAAATGCCGTCCGTTCGTGATCTGGCACAGGAATTGCGTATGAATCCGAATACGGTGATGCGGGCGTATCAGGAGCTGGAGCGAGACGGACTGACTGAGAAGCGGCGCGGCTTGGGAACCTATGTTACATCGTCCAGTGAGCGGGTAGACAGCTTTCGGGAACAACTGGCCCTGACGTATATAGATCAGTTCCTGGGACAGATGAGCAGTCTGGGGCTGTCATGGGAGGATGTAGAGCGGTATATAGGAAGCAAACAGAATGGGAAAGATGAGGAAGGAGGCGAAGGGGCATGACGGAATCTATTGTGGTTGCGAGTCATCTGACGAAGCAATATGAAAGTAAAAAAGCGCTGGACCAATTGGATGTCGTCATCCCGGCGGGACGCATTGTAGGCGTGCTTGGACCCAATGGTTGCGGGAAGTCAAGCTTGTTTCGAGCGATCACCGGATTGATTCGGCCGGACGGAGGCGAGCTTTACGTGTTGGGGCAAAAGCCAGGTTGGGAAACCAACCGTGGCATATCCTACCTGCCTGACCGGGCTCGCTGGTACCCCAATCATACGGTGCAGCAGACACTGGAGTGGGGACAGTCCTTTTTGCCTGGCTTTAATATGAAGGATGCGCATAAGCTGGCTGATCTTATGGACGTAGAGTTGGAGTTGAAAATGACCGGGTTGAGTCGCGGGCAGGAAGCACGTGTGCTGCTGATTCTGTGTCTGGCGCGTGAGGTTCCGCTTATGATTCTGGATGAACCGTTTGCTGGTATTGATGTCCTTTCCAGAGAAGCAATCGTGGCCGGTATTATTGATTATTTGGAGGAGCGGAAGCAATCCATACTTATGAGTACGCATGACATTCAGGAAGTGGAAGGCTTATTTGATTACACGATTATGATGGACCGCGGACGGGTGATATGGTCCGGTGATTCGGATGATCTACGTGGAGAGCATGGATCACTGAATCAGGTGTTCCGCAATTTGTACAAAAAGGAGTGGAAGGCGTGAATTCATCAGGGCTGTTCAAAGATTTGATACGCCATGAATTTCGAAATAAAGGAAGCTGGAGAAAGCAGAGCCGCAATCGGCTGCCCAGATCGTGGAGACTTGTATATTTCTCACTATTTCTAATTGCGGCGTTCGTTATTTCCTTGTATTTCGCGCTTCACAACCAACTCGAATTGACAAGGCTGTGGTATGTCACCCGGGGCTTGCCGTACATGATCATTTTCATGGGTGTGGGAAGTCTGAGAAGAGAATGGGAGAATGACACCTACGGATGGTGGCTGACCCTGCCCTATCCGCGCATGTGGCTGATTAGCGCCAAATGGATTGCTGCTATTTTACAAGCCGTGGTCGTGACATTGTTCCTGTTTGTGGTAGGTTCTCTGTACGCGCTATTTATCTCATCAACCATCCAGCCTTATACGTTTGCGGATGCTGCGTCCTTTATTATAGCTGGATTGAACTGGTTTGTGATGATTATCGCTTTCACACCGTTTGTTATTGCGCTGGGTCTGCTGACGGTCAGTACCAAATACAGCACTTTGCGGCCGATTAGCCCGATACTGTGGATTCTTTTGATGGGTGGCGGGAGTGTCTTTTATTGGTCAGGCGATCAGGGGCTTTATGAGCAGTTTGACCATCTTCAGGCAGGGCAATGGTTTCCTTTTACTTGGCATTTCCCGGTTGTGGTGTTGATCAGTTGGGTGGCTGCATACGCATTAATCCGATTGAACGCTTATTTGCTGGAGAAGAGGCTGTCAATTTAGCAAACGATCCACTGACATATATAGGAAGGGAGTTTCACTATGGCGACGATATTCATCTATGCATTGTTGGCTGTTTTGGTGGGGCTGATGATCTGGTTGAGAACCAAAAGACGAGGGGGGCCGGTCAAAGGAAACGGGGTGCGTCTTTTGCTTCCCATGTTTATTGCATTCCCACTCATGATGATGTCAGTGTACCAATTGATGCATATTCCCGGCCAAACGCATGCGCTTCCCGCCTTTTGGGAGCTATTGGCTGCTGGGCTGTTAGGTGCGTTGTTTGGTTACGTCATTCTGCTGCATACGGCATATGAGAGACGGGACGACGGACAGATTTATCCCAAGCCGAACCCATATTTTAAATACATTATTATCTCCATTATTTTGCTTCGCGTCGTTTTGACCCAGTATCTTAGTAGCTTGGGTACGACCGAGATTAGTCTACTGGCGATTACGATGGCGGTCGTCTATATCTCCATCTGGCGAATTGGGAGCTTCATTAAGTTTCGGAGAACGTTATCTGTATAACAATATCAATGGGGTTAACAGCGGTTTACTATTTAAAAAGCGTTCATCCGCTTGGTGATAGGAGCCGCTTTTTTTGAGTTAACTTCATTAGTACATTTTATTTATAATGTCGAATTGTCAAGCCAAGTGCGACAGTTCCTGTGTGAAAGATTCGTGAGCGGTTTTCCACCCCAGGCATTCTTGGCAAGTAACATTGCTATGTACAACTATGTTGGCTATGCATTAAGTGGTCCTCCGTATCTTATTCCTCAAGCGCTACTGACTTGGATTTATCTGTTCTTCCTGGTTGGTATGGTCAGCTCGATTTGGATGGGGAGGCGTAGTATCCGCCATTATGGTCTTCTTGCTGTTTCAAAAGAATCGATTGGGGTTTAAAGGAAAGGAGAGGATGTTGTAAATTATTTTTTTTGTGGTAAGTTGTAACTTCATTAGTTACATAAAAGGGAATCGTTTTCCATATTATTTTATAAGATGAGAGGAGCTTACATTCATGAAAAAACATACGGTTACCGCTGCACTCGCTGGCTTGCTCGTACTATCTTCTGCTGTACCGACCTTAGCTGCCGAGGTAAAACCCCCTACAGGTATTCAGGTTTGGATAGATGGCAAGAAAGAGGCTTGCAAGATTGCTCCTATCGTGGAAAATCAGCATGTTCTGATTCCTTTGAGACAATTGGCCTCCAGTTTGGGGATTCCGCTTGATTCCAAGCATATTACGTTCAGCACAGCGCGTCAAAGCACGACAATCCGTTATGATCAGGCGACGGTTGTACTGGTGTCGGGCAGTCCGGAAGCGCAAATCAATGGAATTAAGGTGCCGCTGTCCACTTCGACGATTTTAACCAAACAAGGGGTGACCTATGTTCCGGTGGATGTCGTTAAGGAGGCATGGGGCAAGCAAGTGACTTGGGACCCGGCCAGCCAAACCGTGCAAATCGGGATAAGCAACAAGGATAAGGTTGTTGAGATTCTGAAAAGCTTTGAAACCGGAGATACGAAAGCGGCCGAAACTTGGGTTAGCAAGGATCAATATATCCAGCATAATCTGAGCTTTGCCAACGGTAGAGAGGGCTTGATCGAAGGTATTAAACAAATGAAAGGAGCCAATACACAGGTTGATATCCAAAGAATCATTCAGGATGGAGACTATGTAGCCGTTCATTATAAGGAAACGGATGATGGCAAACCAAGTGTATTGTTTGATATTTTTCGGTTCGACAAGAACGGTAAGATTGTTGAGCATTGGGACAACAGTCAGGAGCTGGCTCCAGCCAATCCGAGCGGCCGTACGATGATTGACGGAACGACAGCAATCACAGACCTTAACAAAACCGAAGCAAACAAAGCGTTGATTCGCAAGTTTGTGGATGATATCCTGGTGGGCAAGAACCGCGCTGCATTGGAAAGCTACTTTAACGGTGATCATTACATTCAGCATAATTCCTTTTTCGGTGACGGTGTTTCCGTGATTAAGCAATTATTCCCCGCAGCTGATGGAAACCAGGGAAAAGCCTCGGGATACGATAAGGTGCATAGGGTCATTGGAGAAGGGAACTTCGTACTGGTTGTGAGCGAAACCAAATCGCCTGAGGGGAACACGACTGCTGTCTATGATATGTGGCGCGTAGAGAACGGCAAGGTGGCAGAGCATTGGGATGTAGTTCAGAATGTTCCGGCTAAAGCAGAGTGGAAGAATACGAACGGCAAGTTTTAAAAACGGCATTCCCTTACGGTCGTTGATGTATTTGCTTGAGAATTTGTTAGGTTGAACAATAAGCATGACCAAAAGAACTTCCAACCCGTTATTCCGGGGCAGTGGAAGTTCTTTTTTTTGCAGGATAGCGTGTGAATAGACATGCTTCTATGATGTTCGTCATAAGGTATTCTGTTCATCAGGAGTGCTTAATACTGCGCCTGCTGATTCTCTTTGGACGAGCGTGACGTACAGCCGTTCATGCTCCACGTCTTCCCCCGCTATGATTTTGAGAACTTGTTCGGCAGCTACTGAGCCCCATTTACGTTTGGAGTAATCAATGGTCGTCAGTCGGGGCTGAATATATTGTGCCAGCTCGATATTATCAAAGCCGACGATATGAATGTCTCGGCCGATGGTAAGCTCCGACTGAGCCATTCGATTGTAAAAGCCTACTGCCATCTCATCATTGAGGCAGAATACCGCGACGGGTTCAGAATCCGGGCTGACATGTTGCTGTAAAATGATCTCGGCCGCCTGTTCGCCGCCCGATTTTTCAAAATCGCCGCCAATCTCGATCATTTCGGCGGTGCCGCTGCGCTCAATCGTCTGTTTGACCGCCTGCATCCGCTGCCATGAATCATAAGAGCCGTCCGGCCCGGTGACAACGTACAGCTTGTGGTGTCCCATTTCCAGCAGATGCTCTACCGCGAGAGCGGCACCTGCTTTGTTATCCAGCAGTACCTGATTAATGTTGGGATGATTCAGCTCACGGTCCAGTACGACCATTTTATGCCCGCGCTCGGCGTAATTCAGCAGTTCCTGACTATCGAACGTCTGATCCAGTATGATGGCTCCATCAATCATGCGCTCCGGCAGCATTCGGTGAGACTGCTTGCCGCTGCATACGATGAGGTCATAGTCTTTTCGGTTCAAAATTTCCTTGATGCCGTACAACAAATCTCCATAAACGTCTCCACGGAAATCGGTTAGGAAGACGCCGATAATTTTGGTTTCCCTTTTTTTGAGATTACGAGCGGCGGCATTCGGCACATAGTTAAGCTCTTTGGCAATAGCTAAAATACGTGCGCAGGTCTCTTCCGTTACCTTATCACTGCCGTTCAATGCGTATGAAACGGTAGATATGGAAACGCCCGCCTGTTTGGCGATATCTTTAATGCTGACCACATCGTTCCCTCCTTTTCGCCAGTCTTATACATGCTATTGTATATTCATTATTAACCACATATCTATTCCAAATGTCGTATTCCTACACATAAGCAGCAAAGGGCGATCCCGCAAGATCGCCATTGCTTTGTGCCTATACCTGATTTAGAATCGCTCTTGGGATTGAAAGCAACATGCTCTTTATAACTTAATCTCCAGACGGTGTACACCGTCATGCTCTGCTAACGCCAGCTCGAAGGTCTTGCGCTTGATGCGCAGGGCACCCGAACGGTAGCGATTGTCATCGACTGGCTCGCTCTCCAGTGGTGTTCCGTTCAATACCGCACGGCCTTGTTCATCACTGCTATGCTCTTGCCGCATGCGGTAGACGAAGGTAACGGGTTTACCGGCAAAGGAAAATTCGAATTCCAGTCCGTCGAGATCATCCGGCAGTACAGGGTCCAGAATCAGGTCTTCGCCCGACTGACGGATGCCAAGGACATTCGATATGAGCTGATTCATATAGATCCCCGGACCACTGGAGTAGATTCTCCACCCGCCTTTGACTGGAACGGCACCTTCACGCAGTTCATCAAACCGCTCTTGTGCTTCGTAGCGGGTATTAAATTTTCCGTCCGAGCTGCTAAAATACGCGTTGCTCTGACGCCATTCGGCGTTTGGTACGGACGCTCGAATGCCAACCGGGTTGATGAGCTTCAGGCTGTGCCAGGCGTCATCTTTGCGACCGAGCTTGGCCATGGCTTCCGCGAAGCGGATATGGGCATGCACATATTGCAGCCCGACCTCGCGTCCGAAGTTGGCCGCTTGCTCTGCACGCTTGAAGTGCGAACTCACACCGCCATCGTACTGTGCAGGGCGGTTCATCAGACGCACGCCATCCGGGCACAGGAATTGCTCGCGGATGAGCTGCTCATGAGCCAATGCTTGCTCCGGCGTGAGTAGCTGGCTGATCATGCTGCGTGTCATCGGCAGCAAGCGGTAGTGAATCCCCGTCTCCGTATCGGACGGATGGAGCATCAGCTTGGGCTGACCGGGTTCTTCCATATACACGAAGCCCGGGATAATACCGCTCTCCAGCATGTAGCGGTTAAAGTCCTTGCGGATGCCTTCGGCCATCTGGTGCAGCTCCTGTGCGATCTCGGCGGCTCCGCGTATGACGCCTGCCGGGGCTTGCTCCAGTGCAGTAGCAAAGTTGCGAACCACCTGATAGGTGAGTGCAACGGTCCAACTGCTCGCCATGTATTGCTTCAGTTGAGTGTTGGCTGGCTGGAGTGTGTCATCCCAATCGCCGTCGCCGTAGGCTGACAAATGTGTATCATGAAGGAAATTCGCCCGAATATATTCGATTTCCTTCATCGCATGTTCCATGAGGGTCGCGGTCTGTTTTGTATAATCAAAAGTATGTCGGTTGGTGTAGGGTACATTTTCTTCCAGAATACTGTAATCCCGGGTAGCGGTCAAATAATCTCCCAGTACCTTGAGCGGCCAGACGATAATATCACCGTGGCTCTCTTCTTGTTGAATGCGAGTATAGTTGTCGAACATAAACCATTGCGGCCAGTTTCCGCTATCTTCGTACTGATGGCTGAACACGGTCAGTAGAATGGAACGGACTTCGTCAAACTTTTGCACGGCTGAAAAATATTCCACCGGGCCCTGACATACATCTCGTGTTCCCCAAGCTGCACCACCGTATTGCTCCAGACCATGAGGCACGGAATAGTGGACAAGCATATTGTGGGTATACCACCAGGCCACCGCATTCACACGGAACAGCTCGCTGGTTTCATGTCCGCTATGCGTCAGATGGAAGCCGTTCATCAGCCCGGAAAAATATTGCCGATAGCGCTCACGCTCAGCTTCGAAAGAGGCATCTCGTTCCGCATGTGCTTGACCTTTTCCGGATGGATAGCCATGCAGCCAGCCTTGCACGGTGCAGGTCCATTCGCTGCTGTCGCCCAGCTCCAGCACGACCAGAGATGCATCGGGGGAGGCTGTACCCTGTAGCAGCGTGTGAGCGTCGCTCACTTGCTGTAACGGAGCGCCTTGTACCTGCATTCGGTACAACAGGTCCGGGTAGGTTTCAGCGCTCAGGGAAGCCTGGTCTGCGCGGAAGAGCAGGTCCTCGCCATCCCGTTCCATATGGAACGGAAGCTCATATTCGTTCACATGCATGGACATTTGCTGAGTAACAAGGAATGGATAGGTTTTGCCGCTTGCCGAACGAACGTGAAGCTGTACTTCTGGCGTATCGGCGTTGGTATGATTTGTAATGATGAGCGTATCGTCAGCAGTTTTGTAATACCAGCGCACATAGTTAAAGCCGATCTCGAACAGGGAAGGCATCGTGAGCAGACGGTATTTCCCATCGATTCCCACATAGATACGCTGGCCGGATGTTTTGGGAATATTGAGTGCATTACGCGCGTTTGTGATCATTTTATTGAAATTCGTGTTGCCAATTACAAGCTGGGAGTTGAACACTCCGTACATATAGGAGGTGGTTGTAATGGTTTCTTCCTTACCTCCCGCGTAATGCCCGCCCATTAAAATATGTCCGTGGGGACGCTCTACACGAAGCTCTTTGGATTTGAGTATGACATGTTCATAGCTGTCCGTGAAAAAGGAGAGCAACGTGTCGCCGTCCCGTTCTTCTTCCTGCCGTTTCGGGAAGAGCTGATCCAGCTCGGCTGCGGTCATATCCAGCGTGCGCAGCGGCTCCCCGATATTCTGGGCAGGAGCCACCCGCCCAGTTTGGAGATGACTTGTGACGTTCGCCGGGATGGCGGTCCCGGAAGCAGTTTCCATAATCGTCGCTACTTCTTCGCGTGCTTTCGTCACCAGTTCCTGGTATTCCAGCTTTGTAACGGCTGCCGGATGATTCGGCTGGTACAGGCCGTAAAAGGTAAAGTGTGCCTCCCCGGTGAGCTTTACCCGCTCGGATTGCAGCGCCGTATAAGCAAATTCGTACTGGTACACTTCATTGGCGAGCGAATCGCGGCGCAGTGCTTCTGGCTCGTTCGTTTCTTTATACGAAAGCCCAAAAAATTGAAATCCGTCCGTCGAATAACCGACGTTTCGGGTCAACGAGCCTTGCTGGATGTAAGGGAACTCTTGACTTTGCGGCTGGTTTTGACGGGAGCAAACCGTATAGCCTCTTTGTTCGTCATGGTAGACGATATGGTCGATATATTGAGACAGATAAGCTTCATTACTGCGTACAGCCGCTGTATCCGCAATGCCGATATCCTGACCGTACACGATATCAGCTTCCACGTCATCGCCCTGTAGAGTTACATCCCAGAACCATACCCCAAGACGGCTTAGCGTGAATGTCACCTGATAGCCAACACCTGATGTAAAGCCTTCCCAAATCATCTGTTGATCCGTTTGTCGTACTACTCCGGGTGAACGGACTCCCAGCAGGGGAGTGATGCTGACACCGGACGGACGGTACAGTCGCAAGTACAGGTTGTTCAGGGAACCGTCGACAGAATGGGTCAGCAGTTGATTGATCATGGTTGAGCCATGGGCGATTTTATATACATCACCGCTGCTCAAGAAGGTAAAGGACAGGTCTCCAACCCGCAGCAAAATATTTTGATCCAGATTTGTATTCATCAAAGGGTACGCCTCACTTTCCTGTTTCTTTCACTAAACGAAAACGTCCTTCGGTAGTATCTCGGCTGTTAGGTCCTGTAAAGACGGCGAATTCACCGCTGTCACTATCAAAGCTCAGGTCTGCATGGTGATAGCGCAGTTGAGGCTCGGCCAATGAAAATTCCACTTCCCGGCTTTCGCCCGGGGTAAGAAGAACCTTGCGGAAATCTTTCAGCTCTTTCATCGGGCGAACCGTATCTCCGCTGATATCACGGACATAGAATTGAACCGTTTCCTCGACAGGACGTGTTCCTGTGTTCGTTACCCGTACCTTCACGGTCAGTGCTTGACCGGGATTGAGGGTGTCGCTGGAAAGCTGTACGCTATCATAGGCTACTTTCGTATAGCTCAAGCCATAGCCAAACGGGAATAAAGGTTCGTTCGGTACGTCCAGGTATTGGGAGACGTAGCGTTCCTTTGTATTTGGATCCAGCTGAGGACGTCCTGTATTAAAATGATTATAGTACACAGGCACCTGCCCCACCGATTGCGGGAAGGACATCGTCAGACGACCCGTTGGTTCAGCATCGCCGTACAGCAGATCGGCAATCGCCGCGCCGCCTTCACCGCCGGGGAACCACGCTTCCAGTACGGCATCTGCTTCTTCAATAACACCGTGCAGATCCAGTGGGCGACCGTTGAAGAGTACGGCTACCATAGGCTTGTTCAGCGTTTTCAGGCGTTTCACCAGCTCCAGTTGGGCTTGTGGCAGGCGAATATCCGAGCGGCTGCCCGCTTCGCCACTCATATCCGAGCGCTCACCGAGCGCCAGTACAATGACCTCTGCCTGGCTGGCAGCTTGCAGCGCTTTTGCATATTGTTCTTCGGATATTTCGTCTATAGAGCATCCAGTCGCTACCGAGAGCAGCGAGGAGGATATTTTCGATTTGAAGCCGTCAATGACTTGAACAGCTTCTTCTTGCGAACCGCTCCACGACCAAGAGCCAAGGATATCACCACTCTCTGCAAAAGGCCCGATCAGTGCGATATGCTGACCGCGATTCAGTGGAAGAACGGAATCGTTTTTGAGCAGTACGCATGATTGGATCGCCAATTCCTTGGCAACCGCACGGTGAGCTTCGCAGAACACGACTTCACGTTCCCGCTCAGGGTCTGCGCCACGCAGCGGATTATCGAACAACCCCAGCTTTTGCTTGAGCTTCAACACGCGCATGACCGCTTCATCGACGAGCGCTTCATCCAGTTGCCCGCTGCGAATCAGCTCAGGCAGGTGCCCGTTATAGCAGGAGGTCATCATTTCAATGTCTACGCCTGCCAGCAGTGCTTTCTGTGCTGCCTCGCGCTCATCCTCGGCAATGCCGTGGGGAATAAGCTCCTTGATGGCGGCCCAATCCGAGATGAGCACACCGTCAAAGCCCCATTCGTCGCGAAGCAAATCGCGCATCAGGCGCTTGTTGCCCGTTGCAGCTACACCTTCTACGGTATTGAAGGAGGTCATCACCATTTCGCAGCCTTCATCTAACGCAGCTTTGTAGGAGGGGAGATAATACTCTCGCAACTGCCATGCGGACAGATCGACGGTATTGTAATCCCGTCCGCCTTCGCCTGCGCCATATGCGGCAAAATGCTTCACACACGCCGCCACCCGGTCCGTATCGTTCGTCAGGTCCTTGCCTTGAAAGCCGCGTACGAAAGCACGGGCAAATACACTGTTGAGGTAAGGGTCTTCTCCTGTAGATTCCATTACACGACCCCAGCGCGGGTCACGTACCAAGTCCACCATCGGAGCAAAGGTGACATGAACACCGGACACAGAAGCTTCTCTGGCAGCAATGGTAGCGCTCTCTTCTGCGAGCTGCACATTCCATGAACAGCCAATAGCCAACGGTATGGGAAAAATCGTTTTGAAGCCATGTACAATGTCTGCCATAATGAGAAGCGGAATGCCGAGACGGTTTTTGCTTAGATGTGCTTGTTGAACACGAATAGCTTCCTCGGCTCCTGCGATGCCTAGCACCGATCCGACGTTACGGACCGTTTCTTCTGTGATCCCCAGAGATGCCATAGGTCCGGTAATCTGGCCGTCCGTTTCCGCATCCTCAAAAAAGACTCCCACGAGCTGGAGCAGTTGATCGACTTTTTCTTCAAGCGTCATATTTTGCAGATAGGAATTCAATTGTTGTTCCATCATATAATCCTCCGTAAGCTGCTATGGTTGCAGCTTTCTTTTTCAGATCCATGAGATTTTTTGGTTAAGAATGATTCAAAGAAGCGACGGATAGGCTAATACTTTACATAAAAGCTTAGTATCCTGTCGTATTGTTAATCGAAACGTTTCTATTGTTGAACTCAGTTGGATTATATACGCTTTCAAATAGAGAGTCAAATCGAAATGGAGGGTCATTTTACCGAAAAAACAACAATTTATAGATGAAATAAAAGAAAATTGGGCATAATTCTAGACGAACAAAAAATAATATCCCTATTGAATACGGTTTCAATTTGTTTTATAATGACTATCGAAACGTTTCTATTGATGGGGATGGTCCTTACGCTTTCCACATATTTTCTATATGGGCAGGCTTTAATTGGCTTTAAACACTGTATACTTTAACGTGTGTAATCGAATCGGGTATCATATTTGAATGATCGCTGAGCCGGTCATCTCGGGAGGAATTTGTATGATGAAAAGAACGTTAGGGATCATTTTGGCAAGCACCTTATTACTGGGGGGCGCGTTGGCAGGCTGTTCGTCCAAGGATGGATCATCCGGCAAGGATGCGAATGGAAAAACGACGATTACCCTATGGGGCATGGGGGCGGAAGGTAAGTTGCTGCCTGAGATTGCAAAGGATTTTGAAAAGGAAAATCCTGATATTCATGTAGAAGTGCAGGCACTGCCTTGGGATAACGCTCACGATAAGCTGCTGACAGCAGTTGCTTCCAAATCCGGTCCGGATGTGGTTCAGTTGGGTACATCATGGGTTCCAGAACTTGCATCTGCGGGTGCATTGACGGACATCACCCCTTATATCAGTAAATATCCTGAGCTGGAATCGAAGAACTTCTTTTCGGGTGCTGTGGATACGGCAAAATTTGAGGGAAAACCTGTAGGCGTTCCTTGGTATACCGAAACGAAGATTTTGTTCTACCGTTCAGATCTATTGAAGCAGGTTGGATATAATGAAGCACCTAAAACGTGGGAAGAGCTTTCTGATGCTGCTCAAAAGCTGGCGGCGCGTGGCAAAGGGAAATATGGTATTGCCATTAATTCCAAGGAGCAGTCTCTGGGCTTTATGTTCGCTCTTCAGAACGGCTCCAAGCTGATGGATGAGCAGGGCAATCCGCTGTTCAACCAGCCGCCGTTTGTAGAAGCTGTGAAGTATTTGAACACCTTTTTCCAAAACGGCTCCAACGCCCTGGATCTTGGGATAGATTCCGTTCAGGGATTGCAAGGTGATGGTATCGTTCCTATGTTTATCAGTGGTCCTTACATGATTAGAGAAATCAAGAGCAAGGCACCTGAGCTGGATGGGAAATGGAATATAGCCGAGCTTCCTGGCAAAGTAAACAACCTGTCTGTTTTGGGCGGGTCGAATCTTTCAATTATGCAGTTTAGCAAGCACCCGGAGGAATCGGTCAAATTCCTGGCTTACATGAGCAAACCGGAAACGCAGCTGAAGTGGATGGAGCTGTCCAGTACCTTGCCTGCCGCTACCAAGCCATGGGAAGATGCAAAACTGAAGAGTGATCCGATGCTTCAAACGATTCGTAAACAGCTCGATCATTCCGCAGCATTACCGCAACTGGCAGCATGGGAAGAGGTTTCTCAGCAATTCATCAAGAGCTTCGAGCGCATTTACCGTGGTCAAGCCGACGTACAGAAGGAAATGGATGGATTTAACCAGCAAGCTGCAAGTATTATGAAAAAATAATGATCCGTATCCGTCATTGTCAAAGGGAGTGAAGGCATGAAAGGAAGCTCGCAGAAGCTTGCGCCATACTTGTTTATCGGTCCCTCCATCATTCTGCTGACGCTGTTCTCGTTGTTACCGATTTTACTGGCACTCGTGATCAGCTTCACAGATATGGATCTGTCAGGACTTGTTAATTATGATAATATTCGATTTATAGGACTGGAAAATTATAAAAATGTGCTAGTAGACCCTTCTTTTCTAAAGTCCATTGGGAACACTCTATTTTTCGTCATCATCGGGGTTCCTTTAGTGCTAATGTTTTCACTCAGCATTGCGATCCTGATCAACATGGGTAAATCACGTGCTTTCAAGGTTTTTCGTGTGGTGTTCTATCTGCCGTCTGTAACGAACGTGGTGGCGGTAGCGGTGGTCTGGAGTTATTTATATAATCCGACCCTCGGGCTTTTCAACTATGTACTGGGCATGATGAATCTGGATTCTGTTCCATGGCTGACCGATCCTACGATGGCGAAAATATCCCTTATTTTATTGGCTGTTTGGCGGGGAATAGGCTTAAATATGATTATTTTCATTGCTGCCATTAAAGGGATTCCGGGTTCTTACTATGAGGCGGCTCAGCTTGACGGGGCCAACACATGGCAACAAATTCGTTATATTACCCTTCCGCAGCTACGCTACGCCATTTTCTTCGTATCCATTACGACGATGATCGGCTGGCTGCAATTTTTCGAGGAACCGTTTGTCATGACCAAAGGGAAACCGCTTGATGGCACACTATCAGCATCCCTGTTTATATACAATAACGGTTTCCAATTTAGTAAATTCGGTTATGCCGCGGCGGGATCGTTCATTCTGTTCTTTGCGATCATCGCAGTGACGCTGATTCAGTTCCGTTTGCAAAATAAAGCGGAGTCCTGATAGAGAGAGGTGATGAACGTGAAAACAGCTGTTCAGCAAGCCCGCGCCAATTCGCGCAGTGGAGAAAAAACATTTCAATGGTTCGTGGCGATTCTCCTGACCGTGGGAGGTCTGTTGATGGTGCTGCCTTTTGCGTGGATGATTTTATCCTCCTTTAAGACGGAGAGCGAGGTAACCCAAATTCCTCCAACCATCTGGCCGCAGCATTTCACATTGGACAATTTTAAAACACTATTTGATAGCATGGCTTTTGGCACCTATCTGACCAATACGCTATTGATTGTATTAGCTTCCTTTTTGGGATTATTCCTGAACGCCATGGCAGGCTACGGCTTTGCCAAATTCAAATTTAAAGGTAAAGGCTTCCTGTTCTATTTGGTGCTGGCCACGATGATGGTTCCGGGGCAGGTGACGATGATTCCTGTATATTTGATTTTGAATCAGATGGGATTAACCAACACCATGATGGGGATTGTACTTCCTGGCTTGGTAGGTGCCTTCGCCATCTTCCTGTTCCGACAGTTCATGTCCGATATTCCGGAAGAACTGCTGGAGGCAACGCGCCTTGATGGTGCAGGGGAGTTTCGTACTTTCCTGCAAATTGTACTGCCTATCTCAACACCGATTTTGGCAGTACAGGCCATTCTGACCTTTATCGGCGGTTGGAACAGCTTCCTGTGGCCGCTCATTATTGCGAACGATGAGAAGCTGTATACGTTGTCCGTGGGACTGTCGTTGCTCAAAGGTCAAAATGAGAGCCAGTTTGCGCTCCAGATGGCAGGTTCGACCTTCATGGTCGTACCGATCATGATCATATTCATTGTTTTCCAAAAGTATATTATCGAAAATTATACGATTTCTGGAATTAAATAATAGTTGTAGCGGTGGGTTATAGGCTACACATAGCAACGGCGGAGTTTCTTGGTTTCATACCGAGGAACTCCGCCGTTTTGTTGTTTTATCATATTCAAGCATGGTTTAAATGTTATTCAATTTTCATACTCATAAAGAATCCATAAAAAGTTTTGATAATAAAGATTTAACTTTTATATTATGAAGGAAACCTTACATTGTGATCATATTTGACTTAACTCTAAGATTCTAAGACAATATCTAGATAATCTAATAAAGTTTCTTTTTCATCCTTTGTTAAAGTATAATCAGTATTTACTCCCACTTTATAGTATAAGAAAATAGGGTAATTACCCTGTGCCACTCTTCTTATATCACTACCATAACCTAATAACTTTAAACTACTTTTAAAGCTGTTAAGTTCTTCAATGTTTAAATTGTTTTTATGTCTTAATAATATATTAAAACAATCAATTCCATCCTTATAAAAATGTATAAAAATATCTTCTTCAATTTCCTCAAATAAAACAATGACTTGGTTTGTTAGTATTATTTTTTTCTTTTTTATTAAAGTTTTAATCTTTTTTGATTCTCTGATATTTTGTATTCTACTGTTGATTTCAATTTCAATGTATTCAGCAGTATCCATATCCTTATTTAATGGGAATAATTCAGAGCTATATAAATCTTCATTATTTTCTTTACCTACTAATAAGTTTGGTTTATTGTTTCTCGCCCAAATCATCTTTTGCAATTTTGAAGTTTGATTATCTATTTCTTTTGATAGTTTTTTATTGAGATATAAAGAATGAGTAATTAACTTACTTAAATTAGAAAAGCCTGTTACAACACCTAAAAAACAATAAGAAATAAAATAATTTTTTATAGTGTTCTCATGCAAAATTAATTCAAATTCCTCAAGTTTATCTTGTTTTAATAAAAAAACTAATAAATTTTGTGCAACTAATGAGTGTATATCTTTTATATCATGTTTATAATTTCTGTTAACTACTCGATCAGTTATTTTGTGAAGGTCATTAGCGTAAGCTGAATTCTTTTCTGGTATATTGGCTTTTAAATATTTTAATAATTCAATAATTTCTTGTTTTGAAAGAACATTATCATTGTTATGAGTTTGAACTAAATAATTAATTATTTTATTAAAAAAAGAATATTCCTCAGTATCCGATATAATATTTTTATTTAGTTGTATGTTATCAATGGCATAATCTTTAATCAATTGTGGGTATTGAATTTCGTTTAAGTTTTTTTTGTCGAAGGCTAGTCCTTTCTCATAATATTTTTTTGCCGTTACTAATTGATCGAATGCCACCTCAAAAAAAAGATTTTTTTTAGTGTCTATTTGCTTGATTATATTTTCAATTTGGTCTAAAACAGAGTTCGAATTTAGGTCATTTTGATACTCATGATATTTAACTAAGAAGGCATAAATGAGACCCTTAATTTGGTTGTGAATTTTATCGAAAAATAATTGTTTTTCTTGAAGTTCTATATTTGGTCTCGGAAAAGTGATTTGGTCCAGACTAATTTTTGTTAAGCTTTGCTTATTAATTAGTCTGAAATTTTCTCTATACTTTGAAACTAATTTAGTCTCTTCTACTAATTTAGACTTTGCTAGTACTACCCTTACATGTTCTTCTGAGAAAAAATTAAATTTAACTTTTCCTGGATTAAAATATATTGTTTCCTGTGTTGCATATACATTTTCTGAGAGGTCAAAAAGTTTAAAAAAAGATTCATCATAATCAATGTCAATTATGATGGGGTATTCCTCATACTCAAAATTAGCTTGTTCAACTATGTTAAACATAGGGGGGGTGGAAAATAAAGTTATAAAGTATTCATTTATCGCTAACTCAGTTGTGAAATGCCTTTTAGTTCCAAATTTTCGATTAGAATAAAAATTTTTAGGGGATATACTTTCTGTAGCAAGCATATCATTAAAATTTAATGAGCTAGTGGGAAAGTATAATTTCATGTTATTATCTCCTTATTGTTATTAAGTTCTTGAAAATCATATAGGTCTTTTGGTATACATGAAATAAATGGTGAAAGTTGATTACTATATAAAATGTCTAAGGTTTCACTAGCCCTTGTAGTAGCTACGTAGACTGCTTGTTGATAATTATGTTTTGTTGTACTAATTTCACAGCCTGGCATGAATACATGTTCAAACTGTAAACCTTTAGAGCTATGATATGTCATCAGTTTAGGTTTAGATGAATAAAAGTCCAGATTTTCTATGTTTCTATTCCCTTCTTTAACTTTTTTCTCTACATCTAAACCCAATTTTTTAAGATATTGTTCTGCCTCATGTACTAAATCATTATTGTGTACCAGTATAGCTACATCAGTCCAGTACTCCTTTTCTATAATTGTCTTCATCCAGTTTAGTTCCTCAAAGAAATTATTGCACTTAATTATACGGGGGGGTTCTCCACCCTCATTCACACATCTTGTTACAAGATCTGAATCGTTTTTTATGTAACTTGCAAACCGAGCGATAGTTTTGGGAAGCCTGTAGTTTTTAGTAAGCTTTTTGTGGTTCGCATCTTGTAGTTTCGAGACTTTCATTACGTTTTTCAAATTTAAACCCTGATCGTAAATTTGCTGAGCATCATCACCGAAAAATATAAAATTCTTCTTAGCCATTTGGATTAATTTGTGAAGCTGAAGCTCATTGAAGTCTTGTACCTCATCAACAATTATATAATCCACTTCCGTATATCCGCTAACTTCCAATTGGTCAAAATTCCAAACCTTATCAGGATCGATACCTAACTTGAGCACTCCATCTTTAACAAAAGATAGAAGTGCACGTGTGTAAAGCACGATTAAATAGTCGGTTATACCTGAATCTTCTAGTTCTTTTGCCTTTTGCAAAGCTAAAACTGTCTTTCCACTGCCAGCGCATCCCTCAATAAGGAGATTTCTGTTTCTGAGTATTCTAATCGCATATTGCTCGTCATCCAATGATGACTCTTTAACCATCCAGCGTCGATCAACCACATCGTCTAATTCAAAGTCCATGTTTATCTCCTTTTCATTGTGAATATATAGAATTATCTACTTCTCTATGATAACATATAATTAACCATATTGGTTAATTATATAAGGAAGAGGAGAATAAAAGTGTGGACATTTTATTCAGGAATACTCGACAGAAAGAGGTCTTTAGTAGTGAGAAGCTCTTAAAGACTGAGTATGGGCAACTTGCTAAAATAATTACTAAAAGAATGGACCAACTTAGAGCTGCTAAATCCATAAGTGAATATATGGCTTTCAAAATAGGTAATCCTCATTTTTTATCAGGAAGCTTTGACAAATGTATTGGTATTAATTTGACTGGGAATTTTCGCTTAATTATTGAACCGCTATATGATGATAATATGGATTTTTCAAACTTAAATCTTTCTTCTTTAGAAGTGGTAACTATTATGGAGGTGAAAGATTACCATGGGAGATAATCAATATTTAGCTGGAATTGCGATACCACCTGGGGAAACTCTACAGGATGTACTGGATGATAATATGATGACACAAAAAGAACTAGCTTTGCGGCTTGGTTGTAGTTCCAAACATGTGAATAAGGTGATTAAAGGAACGGCTTCAATTACATCGGATTTTGCACTTAAGTTAGAAGATGTATTAGGAATACCATCTCATTTTTGGATGAATCTTGAGGTTAATTATCAGGAAACATTATCTCGCCTTAATGCTATTCCTCAGTTGAAAGAGGAAGAACATACTCTCAGTAAATTGTCTTATTCGGAATTGGCTAAGCAGGGTTGGGTTCCAGCGACTAAAATAGCTATCGAACAAATAAAAAACCTTAGATCTTTTTTTGGTGTAGCTTCTCTAGAATCAGTTCCTTTACTACAACCAGTAGCTTTTAGAAAGTCAGATCACTATACCTCGGAGGACTATGCTTTAGCTGCTTGGATTACAAAAGCTGAAAATAAAGCTAAAGAAATAGACTCACTTCCATTTGATATTAATAAATTGAAGGGTTCTTTAGGCAAAATTAAAAAATTAACCGTTCGCCCACTGAAAGCCTCTTTCATTGAATTGCAGTCCATTTGTGCTGGATTCGGATTAAATGTGGTGGTTGTAGAACATATTTCTAGGACATACGTAAATGGTATGACAAAGTGGTTACCGAACAACAGAGCTCTAATAGCATTAAGTGTAAGAGGTGGATATGAGGATATCTTTTGGTTTACTTTTTTTCATGAAATCGGGCATGTATTGCAAAACAAAAAAAGTACTACTTTTGTAGATATGGAAGAGGACGACTTAGGGGAATTAGAAAAAGAAGCTGATGAATTTGCACTGGAAACCTTACTATCCTCACAGTCATATAAACTATTTGTTGAATCGCAATCATTTAAAGAAGTAGGTAAACTAAGAGATTTTTGTAGGAAGCAGTCCATTCATCCAGGCATCTTAGTAGGTCGTTTAATGAAGGATAACCACGTAAGCTATGGAGATCCTGTATTACAAAAATTAAGGACTAAGATTTCTAAATGAAATTCAAGCCTTATAATTATTTAACTAACATATCACGTCTGTTGATTAAC
>NZ_JBITPH010000075.1:0-1687 GCF_050467685.1 Paenibacillus sp. NRS-1782 | reverse complement strand
GGGTAGCCTCCTACTCGATTACATTAGCTTTAATTCCAGTTCCGAGTCTCGTTTATGAAAAAGCTGAGAATCTCGAAATAGCTACATGACCTGCGCTGTTAGCTATGACTGGTGAATTAGCAATGGTAATAGGAAATCCAGATATATTTCTAAATTGAATTGTATCCCCCACAGCAAAAGCCTCAATTTGAACTAAAACCAATTGACCACTTGTTGCCGTGGTTACAGCGGGAGCGAGATATGCTGTAGAATTATTTAGTGATAACCCAATTGTTGCTTCTGGCAGTGAGGCAGTTGCAAGATTTATTACAACACTAATGTTATACAACCCCGCATTTTGTATTGTGAAAATACTTGTTCCTGCATTATAAGTGAGTGCAGTAGATTGGTTTGGAGTAATATTTAAAATGTTTGACCCCGAAGCAATTGTCTGAGGTTGAATATTACCGTTAAAGTATGCGTCTATAAACGTAGGAGGTGGGCCGGTTGCACCTGTTATACCAACACCTGTGGCACCAGTAGGTCCAATAGCCCCGGTTGCACCGATGACGCCAGTAACTCCGGTAGCGCCAGTAACGCCAGTAGCACCTGTGACGCCAGTAACTCCGGTTGCACCAGTAACTCCGGTTGCACCAGTAATCCCGGTAACTCCAGTGATTCCGGTAACACCCGTGATGCCAGTAACTCCGGTAGCGCCCGTAGCGCCCGTAGCGCCAGTAACTCCAGTAACTCCGGTAGCCCCCGTGATGCCAGAAGCCCCGGTGACGCCAGTAGCACCAGTAACTCCTGTAACGCCAGTAACGCCGGTAACACCAGTGATGCCAGTAACTCCGGTAACTCCAGTAGCGCCGGTAGCTCCGGTAGCTCCAGTAGCACCTGTGACGCCAGTAGCCCCGGTAGCGCCCGTAACTCCGGTAACACCCGTGATGCCAGAAGCCCCGGTAGCGCCAGTGACTCCAGTAGCCCCGGTGACGCCAGTTGCTCCAGTAGCCCCCGTAACTCCAGTATCTCCAGTAACTCCGGTAGCCCCGGTAACGCCGGTAACACCCGTGATGCCAGTAGCTCCGGTAGTGCCAGTGACTCCGGTAGCTCCGGTAGCACCTGTAGCGCCTGTAGCGCCAGTATCTCCAGTAGCTCCGGTAGCTCCGGTAGCACCTGTATCTCCGGTAGCGCCAGTAGCGCCGGTAGCACCAGTGACTCCAGTGGCACCAGTAACGCCAGTAGCACCTGTGATGCCAGAAGCCCCGGTAACGCCAGTAGCTCCAGTGACTCCAGTAACGCCAGTGACGCCGGTAACACCCGTGATGCCAGTAGCTCCGGTAGTGCCAGTGACTCCGGTAGCCCCGGTAACGCCGGTAACACCCGTGATGCCAGTAGCTCCGGTAGCGCCAGTAGCTCCGGTAGCGCCAGTAGCTCCGGTAACGCCGGTAACCCCAGTGACTCCCGTAACGCCAGTATCTCCAGTAGCACCCGTATCTCCGGTAGCACCAGTAGCACCAGTATCTCCAGTGGCACCTGTAGCTCCAGTAGCCCCAGTAGCACCGGTAGCGCCAGTATCTCCAGTGGCACCCGTATCTCCGGTAGCCCCAGTAGCACCGGTAGCACCAGTGACTCCGGTAGCCCCCGTGAAGCCAGAAGCCCCGGTGACACCAGTAGCTCCGGTAGCGCCAGTAACGCCAGTAGCACC
>NZ_JBITPH010000074.1:0-26779 GCF_050467685.1 Paenibacillus sp. NRS-1782 | reverse complement strand
AAAGACTGATGCTGTACTAGATATTTGAGAACTCTTCAAAAGAAAGCCTGTAAACACAGGGATGACTGTGTACGATACTGAAGTTGCTGTGTAAATGAACCCGGTGATCTGTCCTTTTCGTTGACTGAAAAACTCACTCATTACGGTCAATGTCAGTTGAAGCACACCCGAAATGGAAAATCCAATGACACATGAGCTAATAATGGCCGCAGCATGTGATTTGAAAAGAAGTAGTGCTCCAAAAGCCAACAAAGAAATGCATGGATAAATGAGAATAATATGAACCGGTTTGACCCACTTTCTTAACACAATCACCAATACGAACACGGAGACGAGAGAGCCGACATTGTAATAGACTAATAATCTCAGGGACTCTGATTCAGTCATACCGATAAACTGCTGTCCAAAAGTAGGCAGCCACAACTGAACAATATACAGCAAGGTAGGCCCGGTAAAGCCGAGAACAATAAGGCAAAGCCCTTCCTGCCAGAAGCGCGGCTTGCTCCGGTCATTTGCTTTTAGCTCTACCGTATGTTCTACGTTAGATACAGATGTATCGTGAACTGGCTCCTTGGGCGCCTGAATCCGCATGTCTGGAAATTTCATTTTGAACAGGTAAATCGCATTCAGACCAAATATGAGCGCTGGTAAAAAGAACGAGAACCCGTAAAAAATATCATGGTTCATAAAAAAGATAATCATTAACGGTAAAAATGCCGCCCCGATGGATATAAAGCCTCTCACCAGCACGGTAGCAGAGCCGGAGGATTGGGGAAAAGCTTCGATCAGAGCTGGATAGGTGCCTGAATCAAGAAAAGAATTCGCTACGCCTGCCAGCACAGCCAGCACCATCGCCATTTCAAAGCTGGGGCTTAGCGGTATACCGACTAAAAAAACGGCCATTAGTAGCCCTGCGGCCACAATAAACGGCTTGCGACCATAACGGTCGGAAAGCACCCCGGATATGTACAGCGTAAACAGCCTGCCAAATCCCATTGCGGATACCAGAAGACTGATTCCCGCCTGATCTGTATGCAAATGCTCGGTTAAAAAGGACATGTGTGACGCCAGCATAATGTTAAACATACCGAACAAAAGATAGTTTACATAAAGGCCGGACGCCACTGGAAAAGAAGAACGTTTCATCGTGAATTCACCTGCTTTTGTAAGTAAGTCTTGTAGTGTCACAAATGTGAATCATTTCACATTATCCGTGTCGATGATGAAGTATAGAACACATTTTTAAATTTATCAAGTTCAAATATTGGGAGAGACACATTTAAACACGCTGATGCGTTTTCAAATAAAATTCCTCACCGTAGCTGAGCGCAAAGTTCCGAAAGTCCACTACAGCCGGGGATAAATACCTGTTTTTGATGCTCGCCAGATAGATAAAACGCTCGTATTCGGGATTAACAATAGGCAATGTTTTGACGTTAAAATAATCCAACGATGAAATTCGAGGCATGACTGCAATTCCGTAATTCACAGATACCAGCCCTGCCATCGCCGTGTCCTCTTCAATCTCGCAAATGATCTCTGGAGTAACACCTACTTTGGCGAATAAGTTTTCAATAATGGGACGGATACCGCTTTTTTTGTTAAAAAAGATAAAAGGGTACGCTGCCGCATCCTTGAGATCAATTTGGTTCAGGGAAGCCAGCGGATGATCTGGTGAAACAATAACAACAAGCTCCTGCTGAGCCAACGGAATGAATTCAACGTCCGGTTCATTTTCCATGTGCGAACAGAACGCCACATCATAATGCTCCTGCTTCAAGCCCTGGATAATATCGTTCGTATTCCCTTGATGAAAAGAAAAGGATATGTCTTTACGGGCATCCGAGGCCGAGAAGGCTTGAATGATCGCTGGAATGAAGTGAGAGCCTAACGTGTAAATGAACGCCAGATCCACATTCCCATGGCTTGGGCTAACCAATTCCCGCAAGTTGTGCTCTCCCTTCTCCAATTCATCCATCGCATGCTCCACATATTTTAGGAAAAATCGTCCGTATTTGTTCAGCCGAACATTCCTCCCCTGCTTCTCAAACAAATGAACCCCCAGATCCTTTTCTAATTCTGAAATTGCATGGCTTAAACTGGGTTGAGTAATACATAGTCGCACAGCTGCTTGGGTAAAGTGCTCCATCTCTGCAAGTACACGAAAATATTGTAGTTGCTTCAGGTTCATAATTATGCCGTTCCCTTCTTTAATTTATATTTTAAATTATAGACCTAAACTATGGAAAACGTTAGAAATATGCATTGGATTTATAATAACACTCCTTATATAATAAAGACATAGAAACAATGTGAATTTTTTCACTATTAATCCATGGATCTAAAATTCAAGTTGGGAGCTACACTTATGAAAAATCCTTACATCAGAATGGCAACAGGGCTTTACATCAACTATTTTCTTCTGGGTATGATCAATGTTATTCTCTCCTCGAATATGAGCTTCCTGACCGTGCAATTGAACACGGATAAGGCTGCCATCGGTTATCTGGTGTCAGCCATCGGGATCGGTAAGCTGCTGGCTCTCGGGGTAGCCGGGAAAATGTCAGACAAATACGGAAGAAAGCCGCTCGTTGTGATCGCATCATTTGCTTATTTAATTTTCCTGATCGGTATTCCCCTTGCACCTAACTATACGTTGGCATTCGTATTTGCCATTATCGCAGGGCTTTGTAACTCCATGATGGATTCGGGAACGTATCCGGCATTAATTGAAGGTTTCGGAAAAAAAGCTGGTTCTGCAACCGTCTTGGTCAAAGCATCCATTTCTATCGGTGCCATTGTTATTCCGTTCATGATTGCATTCTTTATCGATCACAATATGTTCTATGGCTATTCCTTCTTTATTCCGGCAGGTATTTATCTGCTAAGCGGTATCTTCTTATCGATGACAGCCTTCCCCAATCACAAAGCTGAGGAACAAAAGACTCCAACCCAAACTGTCCAATCAGCAAATACTTTCCGCAGTGAGCCTAAGTTTTGGCAAGAGGGTCTGTCTCTGATCATTATCGGTTTTACTTCCACTGTATTGTTCATGGTCGTGCAGCTATGGCTTCCTACCTTTGGTCAAGAGGCCCTGGGCATGGAGAAAGCCAGTGCCATTAAACTGCTAAGCTACTATAGTATAGGTTCGTTGGTTTCCGTTATTCTGTTAGCCGTGGTGCTTGGCAGATTCATTAAACCGATTACCGTCATGATTGTGTATCCGTTTGTTGCACTGCTTTCCTTGCTGGCTTTAATTACATGGCACAATCCTGTCGCTACTATAATCAGTTCGTTCTTAATCGGATTGTCTACCGCAGGTATATTCCAAATTGCTCTCACCGTTATGACTGAATTTTTCCGCAAGAATAAAGGGACTACGACTTCTCTCGTGAACATTGCAGCCAGTCTTTCGTTCATTCTGATGCCGTTAGCTACCGGGGGCATGTCCAAGAGCCTCGGAATTACTTCCGTGTTCATTCTGGATATTGCGATTGCCGTAGTCAGTATTTTGCTGGCCGTGTTTGTTGCTTATCGCTATAAAAAAGTGTTTTATTAAACTACACAGATAACCTGGAGGCTTATATCATGAAAAATGCTGGGCGTATTGACGGAAGAACACAATTAATCGGATTGCTTGCTACACCGATCGGACATTCCTTGTCCCCGGCTATGCATAATCTTGCGTTTGAAAAACTGGGCCTAAACAACGCGTATATGGCCTTTGAAGTTGGAAATGAACAGCTGGAAGAAGTGGTACGTGGGATGCGTGCTCTGAATGTACGTGGTTATAACGTGTCCATGCCCAACAAAACAGCCATTGTGCAGTACCTTGACGAGCTGGACGACAGCGCCAAATTTACAGGAGCAGTCAACACCGTCGTGAACACGGATGGCAAGCTGAAGGGCTACAGTACAGACGGATCTGGTTATGTTCGTAACCTGCGTGAACATGGTATTGATCTGAAAGTTAAAAAAATGACACTCGTCGGCTCTGGCGGCGCAGCTACTCCGATTGCTATTGAAGCGGCTCAAGCAGGTCTGGCTGAAATTTCAATCTTTGCCCGTAACGATCAGTTCTTTGCCCGTGCAGAAGAAAATGTCCGTATTATTAATGAAGATATGAAACACACCCAAGTCAAAGCGAATATATATCCTCTGGAAGATCAAGAACAACTGCGTGAAGAGATCCGCACCAGTCATATTTTCGCAAACGGAACAGGTGTCGGCATGAAACCACTGGAAGGCAAAAGCGTACTTGAAGATACATCCATGCTTCGTTCCGACCTGATCGTGACTGATGTGGTATACAGCCCGGCTAAATCCAAGCTGATGGAGCAAGCTGAATCCGTTGGCGCAACCGCCATTAACGGTCTGGGCATGATGCTGTGGCAGGGCGCACTTGCTTTCGAGCTGTGGACAGGCCAAGAAATGCCAGTCTCTTATATCAAGGAACAGCTGTTTGGGGACCGATTGTAAGAATTAAAAGGACTATACTACTCAAAAGAGACTATATCCGGCGAATGATCGTTCCTGCCGGGGTATAGTCTCTTTTTTATGATAAAATCATTTCATTAATCCTTATACGGGTCGAATTCATTCGCCCCAGCCATACATACTCCAATAGGCTTAAGCTCATGCAGAACCTCCACCGTTTCGGAATGAGCGTCCAGCACCTCACGCAGCTGGCGGTAAACAAACGGGCTTTCATCCGTACCCGCTCCGCGCAGCTCAACACCATAGTTCTGAACGGCCTCCTTCATCTGTAAGTCCGTAATCTTCCCGCCGCTACGCATACGGATTTTCCAGTTCATTTTACCAGCTGCCTGGGTACGGCTCATAATGCGCCCTGCGCCATGAACTGTACTATAGTAGGAATCTCGATTTTCTATCGTATCCCTTCCGCGTACAATCACCGAAATATCGCCCATGCTTCCACCAATAAAACCCGTTTGGCCAGGAGCCGAGGGAGTGGCGCCTTTGCGGACTACAATCGTGTCACGTCCATCATGCTGTTCTTTCCATGCATAATTATGGTGGTTATGCACGGCAAATTCCGCTTCGGTGCCCATAATACCAAGCACCTGTTCTATCACATAATCCCGTCCAGCATAAGCGTAACGCCCGGCAAGCCGCATCGCACGGTAGTACATGTCTCCCAGCTCACTATTCATGTCCAGCAGGACTGGCGGCTGATCCATATGCTCTCCCGGCGCTTTTCCAAGAAATTCTCGTCCTGCCGCCAAATTTAGAAATCCGCTTGCTGTTTTGTGTCCAAAGCCCCGGCTGCCAAAATGATTTGCAATCCATACCTGCCCTGTCGCTTCCTCCACAAATACATCAACAAAATGATTACCGCTCCCCACCGTACCCAACTGGTCTCTTGCCAAGGATTTTAGCTTGTCATGCTCCTGTTTCCCAATCGCAGCATATACCGCCCAATCCGGGTCATCGAACAGTTCATGATCGACCTGAACCGCATTTACACGGCCTACGCCAAAGGAAATATGACGTGCAATCTCATCCAAAATGGATGAAATACGCGGCAAAACATCTGCTGCGAACAGCTTGGTTCTAACCGCCTTATTTCCGCATCCGATATCATACCCGACACCCGAAGGTGAAATTTGTCCGTCATATACCATCACGCCGCCAATCGGCTGACTGTAGCCTTTATGATGATCCGCCATCAGCAGCGCCTGAATCACATTACCATTCTCCGCACAAGTACGGGCTTGAGATAACGCCCCTGCATCGGGCGCTCCCCACACCCGAACTCCATTTATTTCCATATAAGCCACCGTTTCATCCTCCTGTATTTAACTTCATATCAAACGTTGAACTTGTTATTAACATTATGTATGTTTTACCAGCTTTCGAACAGGGTGAAAGTATTACAAGTACAGCAGCAGATGTCCCGTAAGAAAATGAAAAAGGATATCCTACAGTCTTGTTGGCCGCTTGGATACCCTTTTTAGGTGGAACTATTTAACCAACTAATGTGCAGACGTATTTTTCAAATCCGCTTCAAAACGAAGACCAATCTGCTGTCTTGCATCCTCCATCACTTCAGCGACTGCGAGTGAACACTCCAGTGAATTAATGGAGCTATTACGTTCTCCGCTCTTAATCAGATCAATAAACTCCTGAATTTCATAATACATCGGTTCACGGGTCTGTGCTTTCGTCAGATCCTCAATCGTGCCGTCCCGATAATGAATTTTCACCTCATACGGCTGGCTTATTTTGTCGATCACCATCGTTCCATTCTCACCCTGAATTTCGGCAGGCAAATATGAATCGGTAATCTTGGAATGCATGACGACGGCGTCCATATCCAGATATCGCATAGCGATGCTGCCTTCCCCATCTATACCAGAAGACAAGAGCACGCCAACCGCGCGAACTTCCTCCGGTTTGCCGAACAATGCCACCATAGGATACAGGCAATAAACCCCAAGATCCATCAAGGAGCCATTCGAAAAAGACGGATTAAAGGCATTCAGCACTTTTCCTTGCTTAAAAGCATCAAAGCGTGATGAATATTGACAATAACTTGCAAAATAACGCCGAACCCGACCAATTTTATACATATGGTCCTTAACAATCTTAAAGTTTGGCATAAGCGTGGACTTAATGGCCTCCATCAGCAAAACATCATTGTTGTGCGCAGCCTCAATCATGCTCCGCACCTCCGTTGCATTGGAGGCAAACGGCTTCTCGCACAGCACGTGCTTTCCGTGATTCATACACACAATCGCTTGCTCCGCATGCAAGGAGTTGGGACTGGCAATGTATACGGCATCCACCTGATCACTTGCAGCCATTTGCGCCAGGTCTGTAAATACCTCCGGATGGCTGCTGTACTTGGCGGCAAAGGCTTTGCCTTTATCCTCTGTTCGTGAGTACACCGCCGTCAGGGCAAATTCGTCCGTCTCTACTGCGGCTTGAATAAATCTCTCCGTTATCCAGTTGGTTCCAACTATACCAAAACGCATCACAGTATCCCATCCTTCCCCGAGAGTCATTTACATTTAATATATGTATCTATTCTCGCATTCTGGCCTAAGCTTGTCCACTATACGGTTAGGCATACTTCGTTTTTAGAGCTTCTCATTCGACAAAAAAAGACTGCGGCCATCAGCTAATTCATTCTGATTGTACCACAGTCCTTGTATGATGTTTCTGATTTATACTTCCAGCGAACGCACCTCTGACTCGGATAAGCCAGATGCTTTTACAATCACATCGATCTCAAGCCCCATATTCAGCATATTTCGTGCAATTTCAATTGCCTTCTGACGCTCTCCTTCAACTTTACCTTCAACTTTACCTTCTGCTTTACCTAGCTTCAAGCCTTCTTCCCTTGCGCCTTCGATCATGGAAGCCTCATCATGCAGGTACTTTTGTCGGGCTTCATACTGTAAACGCGCCTCTTTATCCTGACTTAGAAACTCCAGCGTAGTCATCGCCTTTTTCAAACCGGGTTCATTCATGGCTAGTACCTCCCATTGAGATGGATTACTTCCCTTTAGAAACAGAAGCCAGTTGACCAAGCCACCGCTACCAGCCGGAATCTCGTGCTCATCCAGTTTGGGCAGTTCCAAAAAATGCAACTCCATATCATCACTAAACGGGATGCCCGTACGATCCTCCGTCAAATGAAACACATTATGATAACGGCTGTTCGGTAGGAAGGAATAATTCAAAATATTGATCGTTACACACTTTCTCAGCAGCTTATAGGATTGTCCTTCGTACAGTTGTCCTGCATACTGCTTACTCCAATAAAACAAAGTTCGTTTATCCATGTCATACTTATTGAAAAGCTGCATCTCCACATTAATGAGCTGACCTTCCAACGTTCTGGCCCGAATATCCAAAATAGACTGCTTATCACGCGGTGCGTCCTTATCCGTATACGGATTCAAAAGTACAATTTCCGTTAACAGAGGCCCCCCCGCTTCCTCAAAGGTACGATTTAGAAAGGTTAAAAGCACATCACGATTTTCCTCGCTTCCAAAAATGCGCTTAAACAAAAAGTCATTGCGGGGGTCCAGCATTTCTACCACTAGAATCAGCTCCATCTGCTCATATTATACCACGATAATAAATAAGAAAGAACAATCAAGAACACATGTTCTCATATTCATCCATCAAAATATACCAGCTTCATGACCGACAATCCATATTCCTGATGGATCATTTTCAACGTGCTTACCTGCACATATGTGCAAGGCTTTTAGAAATGTATAGCACAAAAAAACCGTCCTCACGGACGGTCAATATTCTTTATTTTTTAGAAATTACCTTGCCTACCTCTACCAAAATGGCATCCATAGAAGCGGGGTCATGCACGTCATATTCATCAATGTTCAGACGCAGCACAGGACAGGCATCGAACTCGTTGATCCAATTGGAATATTTGCGATACATTTGCTCCCAATAAGATCGCTCGGTCTGGATTTCCATTTCACGACCGCGCTCCTCGATCCGGCTCAGTATGGATGGCAAGCTGCCCTCCAGATAGACCAGCACATCCGGGTGCGGGAAAAACGGTGTCATCACCATCGCCTCAAACAGACTGGTATACGTTTCATAATCCGTAGGGTTCATCGTCCCCTGATCGGCATGCATTTTCGCAAAAATTCCTGTGTCCTCATAAATCGAACGGTCCTGCACAAAGCCTCCACCGGACAAGAAGATGTTTTTTTGCTCCTTGAAGCGCTCGGCCAGAAAATAAATTTGCAGATGAAAGCTCCATCTTTCGAAATCGTGATAAAACTTCTCCAGATAAGGATTATGATCCACCTTCTCCAGTGAGGTTTTAAAGCCCAGGCGTTCAGCCAACGCAGCCGTTAGTGTGGATTTCCCCACACCTACCGTGCCCGCTACCGTAATCAGGGCATTCGCCGGAATGTTGTATTTATTCATTGAATAAGCTCCTTTACATCAGAAACAATCTGTTCAAATTGTGCTCGGTTTTCTACAAAATCAATCTCATTCCCGTTAACAGTCAATATCTTGGGAAAAGGAGCCTGCTTGGCGAGAAATTGTATGCCATTATCATAATCGGTGATGAGCTGCTCCAGATATGCCGGGTCCATCTCTTGTTCAAAGGAGCGCGCCCGTTTGCGAATTCTGCCCAGCAACGTATCCAAATCGGCTTTAATGTAGATGATCATATCCGGCTTAGGCATATCGTCGGTGAGCAGATGATAGATTTGGCGATATTTTTCGAGCTTCACACCCTTTAGCGTTCGCTCAGCAAAAATCAAATTTTTATAAATATGATAGTCGGAAATAACAGGCTGTGCTTTCTCGATATATTGCAGGCCAGTATCCTCCAGTTGCTTGTACCGATTGCAGAGAAAGAACATTTCCAGTTGGAAGCTCCACTCATCTATATTTTGATAAAATTTATCGAGAAACGGATTCTCCTCGACAATCTCTTTAATCATTGGCATATGCAGCTCCGTTGAAAGCAGGGAAGCCAATGTCGTTTTTCCTGCTCCAATCGGCCCTTCAACGGCTATATATGGGGCTTGTTTCATATGGTTCCGTTCCTCCTTGCACTTCGGTCCATCCCATGGACAGCTATCCTATTGTATCACAAGGAAGTAGGCTAAAGGCATATACTTTCTCTTATGTATCCTCCGATAAAACAACAAAACAGAGGAGCTATGTCTTCCTTCATAGCTCCTCTGTTTCTCCTTGGACATTTCTGCCTTACGCTTATTTAAACCAGCCTTTTTCATTAAAACGCGTAATCGCCTCAATTCGATTGCTGACACCCAGCTTATCCAGAATGACTGAAATGTAATTGCGCACCGTTCCTGTCGTTAGGTACAGCTCACTGGCAATCTCTTTGGTGTTCTTCCCATCAGCAATGAGCGACAAGACGGTCTTCTCACGCTCGGTCAGCGGGTTAACTTCCGCATAAGCATCATCGACCAGCTCTGGAGCATAAATGCGGCGGCCTGCCATAATACTTCGAATCGAGGAAGCCAGTTCTTCACTGGGACTGTCCTTGAGCAGATAACCGTGCGTGCCTGCCTTGATGGCCCGTTCAAAATATCCGGGACGGGCAAATGTGGTCAGAATCAGCACCTTGCAATTCAAGCCTTTGAGCTCCTCAGCCGCATCTAATCCGCTTTTGATTGGCATTTCGATATCCATGATGCATATATCTGGCTGATGCAGCTTGACCAGCTCTAGAGCCTCTTCCCCGTTGCTTGCTTTTCCGACTACTTTCATGTCCTCTTCCAAGTCCAGCAGGGAGGCCAAAGCACCCAGCAGCATACGCTGGTCTTCCGCAATAACGATTCGAATCATGGCCCCACCTCCTCATTTGGCTTTTCAGTGATATTCGGCACTTTTATGATCAGGGCCGTTCCCTGATCTGAACGCAGCTCCATACACCCGTTCACAAATTCGAGCCGTTCCTTCATCCCTTGCAGACCATTCCCCCGAAAGGCTGCATTTTCTCCCGTAACGCCGACTCCATTGTCCTGAATCCGAAGGGTCAGCTCCTTACGAGACGGCTCAATGGCAATGGAGCAGGCTGTAGCGCCACTGTGCTTAACCACATTGGTCACCGCCTCTTTCATGCACATACTGAGCACATTCTCGTTCATTAAGGACGTATGCTCCAGCTTCGGATCGCCCTCCAAGGTGAATTCAATGTGAGCAGCCTTTAAAATCTGCCGAATACGCAGTAATTCATCCTCTAATCGCATACCTCGCATCTGAGTGACCATTTCCCGCACTTCTTTTAACGCACTTCTCGCCGTAAGGCGAACATCGTTAATTTCAGCGTGAGCCCGCTCCGGGTACTGATCCATCAGCTTGCCAGCCAAATCACTTTTCAGTCCGATGAGTGACAGCTTTTGACCAAGAGTATCATGCAGGTCGCGCGCAATTCTTTGCCGCTCCTCTAGCTTAATCAATTCCGATATTTTCTTATTAGCATCCTCCAATTGTACTTGAAGCCGATCGCTTTTATTACGATTAAATGTAGTTATCGGAATCAAGATTACACCAAGCAGATTCAGCAGAATAAAAGGAAGCTGCTTAATAAAAACAGGATTTTCAGAAACAAAACCATAATTGATCAATCCAATGGTACAGACCATCAGCACAATATACAGTGTAGTGAATGCGGCCTTGCTTTTGATATTACCAATCAGGAAAGCGATAAATATCGAGAAATACATATAGCTGAATAACAGCGTCATGGTTATGGATATCGCAATCTGTACACTGGTCCAGAAGTAGATCAGCCAGCCTTGAGAGACAAAAGCCAGTACATAACAAGCAAAGAACACTAAAATAAAGGCGGTACCCAGCACGATATGACTTGTAGATGAGGAACTAAAATAATAGAAGGGCAGGATATAAAAGACAACCCATACATAAGGGTTAAGTCCCGTATTTCTTTGAAAAATCTGATACCATTTTTGCATCCTGCCCACCCTTTATGCTTCTTGAGATTGTTGCAAAATACTCATTTCGCTAATTCAGCTTATACCCCTTATCTTATCATACCGTGCTTCGTACAAAGTTATTTTCTTTCTGTGCTCACAACAGGTGTAGGGACGGGTTTCGTAACGGCAGCACGTTTGCTAAGCAACGGCTTCACTTGTTTAAAGGTCAAAAAGGTTTTCGTGCTTTCATCCCAAAGCCGGAACTTCAGAGATTGCAGACTTGTGCTCACCGTGATAGTCGTCGCTTTTTGAAGCTGCGGGGTGGCATCATGCGCCTTCTCCAAATTGTAATTCGGTACTTTCGGACTCAAATGATGAACGTGATGAAAGCCAATATTGCCCGTAATCCATTGCAACACCTTAGGAAGCTTATAATAAGAGCTGCCTTCTACGGCTGCATTAATATAGCTCCACTCTTCATCATGCTCAAAATACGAATCCTCAAACTGATGTTGTACATAGAATAACCAGATGCCCAGCACACCTGATACAAAAAAAATAGGTGTCTGTATCAAAACAAAATTCTGCCATCCGATGGCCCAGCACAGCAGAGCGTACAATACGACGAGGGAGACATTCGTCAAATAGGTGTTCATTTTTTCCTTGCGTTTTGCCTTCTTTGTGTTAAAGCGATAGGAAATCAAAAAGGTGTAGATCGGACCGAGTCCGAACATCCCCCATGGACTCCGGTATACACGATAAGCCATTCGTGTCCATGCAGAAGCTTCTACATACTCTTCCACCGTAAGCACCCACATATCACCTGTGCCCCGTTTGTCCAGATTACTGCTGGTTGCATGGTGAATCGCGTGGCTATTTTTCCATTGTTCATACGGGCAAAGTGTAATAATACCTGTAATTGTGCCCACAATGTCATTCAGTTTGCGACTTTTGAAGAACGATTGATGACCGCAATCATGAAAAATGATAAATGCTCGTATAACAAATCCGGAAGTAATAATAGTAATCGGAAGAGTCAGCCAATACGATACCGACAGACTAAGATAGGCGGCATACCATAGCAGGATCAGTGGACCCAGGGTATTAAAGAGTTGCAGAACGCTGGATTTCGTGTTTATTTTCTCATAGGGAGCCATATTTTTTTTCAATTGGGCTAATGGGAGTTGTGTCATACTTATTTATGATCCTCCTTTAAAATGACGCCCGTACTTTGATCTCGTCAGGCGTACATGTTGATCTAACCTCAGTATAAGGGGATACCTGTGTTGGATGTAGTCATAAACGTCAGTTCGGGAATATGACATTTGTCATATAGACAAATAACATGACCTCTTTGCCAAATGTTCACGGGTTTCCTTTCGGAAGATTATTTGTTAAAATATAAGGTAAATAACGCTGTATGTGACTGGCGAAGTCAGTGGAATCAACCACGAGGGAGCATACAATGAAAGCGTGCCGTTCGCCTGGGAGAAGTATTTGCAGAGGATTCGTCTGTCGTGACGACCTTGTGCAAATACTTTTTTTCGTTTTACAAGACCATGACACCCTGTTGATTCCATCATGCGATAAATTCAGAGGAGGTTCAGACTATGGCTATCATTATGAAATCCAAAGAAGCAGCTGACAAAGTGTATGCAACGATCCGTAACAAAGTAGAACAAATGAAACAGCAAGGGCATCGCCCTCATTTGGCAACACTGTTGGTAGAAGGTGATCCGGCATCTGCTTACTACGCCCGGACCAAGCAAAAAATAGCGGAGAAGCTGGGCATCTCCTTTCATCTTCATACCTTTGACCGCCATGTAAGCGAAGCTGAACTCCTTCACCTGATCGGTAGCCTGAACGAAGCCTCTCATGTACATGGTATTATGTTGGAATTGCCTCTTTCCCAGCATTTATCCACCTCTGCCATTAAACAATCCATCGCCCCATACAAGGATATTGATGGAATTACCCCAGGCAACAAGCTGGCTACCGTTACAGGTGAAGCCGGGTTGTATCCCGCTACGCCTCAAGCCTGCATTGAGCTGCTCAAGCATTACGGTCACACCTTGGCAGGCAAAAACGTCACCCTTGTCGGCATAGGACAGACGGTGGGACTCCCCCTTTTTCACATGCTGCAAAGAGAAAATGCCACCGTTACCGCCTGTCATGCAGGCACACGTGATATTGCAGAGCATTTGAGTCATGCAGACATTGCCTTTGTCGCAGTCGGATGCCCTGATGTGATTACACAGGATATGGTTCATCCCGGTCTGATTTTGGTAGATGCGGGAATTAACGAGACGCTGGAGGGAAAAATAGTGGGGGATGCCGCCTTGGACGTTGGAGAAAAGGTACATGCGATTTCTCCGGTTCCCGGCGGTGTCGGCACATTAACAACTGCGATTTTGTACAAGAATCTGCTCAAAGCAATAGATCTGCAACACTACTCCAGAGAGGTGGCCTATTCATGAGTGAGCTATCTTGGAGTGATTCCCTTGGACATTTCGTACGCAGTCGAATAACGGGCTAAGAAATAACCTCCAAATCCATGTCTAAGCATGGGTTTCTGGAGGTTATTTTTTTTGGAATTGATTTATTTTGGAAAACTTTTCTATATATTATTCATCAATGTATATAAGTAGATATTCTCCTTATATACATTGATGAATAAATGAGGAAAAACGCATGAAAAGACGTACTCTGTTAATCAGTATGATCGCGTTGTTATTGTTCAGTTCCAGTGCATGGGCGGCCGAAGATGAATCGACGTCCCGTATTCGTTCCTATGGTTCCGGGAGTCTGATTCAACACGATGGGAGCTTGTGGTTATTGGGCTATCCTTGAAATTCATTCCTCTGGAAGAGCTAGAAAACATCATAGACGTGCGTATTATGAATGATCATGTGCTGGCCCTAAACGCCGAAGGAACCGTATTATCCGCTGATCGAATCGAAAATGGTGGTAACTTTGCTCCTTTTCAAACCCTATCCAGCATCGAAGATGTTACAAAATTGAATAGTTACTATGAAGAAAGACCGCAATATGAGGAACGCTGGATCTTCTTGAAGAAGGACGGTACCGTATGGACATGGCCCAAGGTATTTTAAAAAAACACTACCCCCTCCGAAGCTTTATCTGCATCGCAGATTCAAGCCTTATCGGACATCAAAACAATTAAAACCAATAGGAGTTCCAATCTCGCGATTGATCGACAAGGACGGTTATGGTTCTGGGGGGTCAACAAACATGCGCAGCTTGGCATAGGGGATTATGAATTTCTCTACAGTACGCCGGTTCCTGTACAAAAGCCGATTCTCGTCCGTCTCAATGATACACCTGTCTCCCTAAGTAACGGTGTCATTACCCGCAACGGGCAGGCGTTTATTCCCCTTCGTTCTGTTTTTGACAAGCTGGGGGCCGAGGTCGCGCTCCCTATGTAGTAAAGTGCTTGCGAATGTGGATCATATACTTATTTTCTCGCTTTATTCTCTGTTTCTCTTTCAATCAGCATATCCACGATCATATCAATCTGCCCGGTAATGGCGATAGGATCATAGCGATAGTACGTATCAAAGTCGTTAAAGAACACTCTATTGTTCTTCACCGCAGGCAGGTTCCCCCACACAGCGGACGACTTCAGCTGCTTAAGCGCGTCTCCCTTTTTCTCCGGGTCATAGGTTGTCAGGAACATATAATCTGCGGCGTACTGTGGCAATACCTCCAGCGAAAGCTGTACGGTTTGTTCCTTGGAGTTGGTCGTTTTCTTCGGCATGTTCAGCTTGAGTGCATTGTATACCGCTTGTCCTCCACGACCTGCATTGTCACCGAAAATCCAAAGAGCGTTTTTGTCCGTCAGCTCATACAGACCAAAGGTAGCCTTGGGATCAATGACGCCTTTAAGACGTTCGCGGCCTTCGGCAGCCTTTTTATCAAATGCGGCAATAAATTGCTCTGCCTTCTCTTTCTCCCCGGTGATATCACCAAACAGCTTGACCGTATCGTAAATATTCGTAGTCGTTCCGTATGGAATATACAGCGTAGGTGCAATTTTGGACAATGCCTCATAGTGGGTATCCTTCATCACCACGATCAGATCGGGTTTGAGTTCCAGCGTCTTCTCCAAATGGGTCGGGTCACCCACCTCTTTGGTCCCTTTTTCCTTAAGTAAATCAATTATGAAAGGATTTTGAAAGGCCGTCGGCTCCACACCCACCACATTAGCCCCTACGGACAGTAATTCTCCGCCGTAAAAATCCGTCACAATACGCTGCGGTTTGATTGGAATTCGAATATCCCCTTTGACCGTTTTAAAGCTTCGCATCTGACCGTCTGTCGTATCAGCATTTTTCTCTCCAGTAGAAGCTGACTCTTGCTTATCTCCTGAAGATGAAGCGGAATGATTACCATTGCTGTTTCCTCCGCAAGCGCTAATGAATACAGACAATACGAGCATCATAGCAGCCAAAATAAAAAACGATGTTTTCTTCAACATATTAGCCCCCTATGTATTGTAAAAATAACCTTTTCAGTATACATGATAATGATTATCAATATCGTATGAAATATATCAGGCAGCTTCCCTGCTGTCAACTTAAAATCGAAGCTTCAAAAAAAGAGGGGGACTGGACTCTCACTGGATTTATGTAAAAGGCTCTTGTAGGTAAACATTCCTCTACAAGCCGAGTTTGGATGGCTCCATGTAGGCCAGAGTTCTTCCAAATTCGATTAGAGAATATTTTTCGCTTAAACCAAAATATCTTTCACTAAAATAAAGGGGCGCCCTATAGCCATTTCCATAGCTTTCGGGCGCCCAATTATAAAACCTCAGGTTTTAAAATATGCTGTTGCTCCAAACTCCTACTGATAGTTCACTTCTTCTGCGAAGTAAATCTCCTTCAAACGATCCTTGACACGCTGAATTTCCTCTGCTGTTAATGGAGCCGTAGGATACAGCTTGAAGTTCCTTCCCGTAATATAGCTTACATCTGTCTTCCTATCCAGGTTGTATGGCAGCTTTGGAACCGAATTTCGGGTATAGTCGGTAAAATCAATAATGGACCATGCCGTATCTCCATCCTCCTTGGATAAAATGATCCGCTGTGAAGCATTTTCAGTCCACAAGTAACGCAGATTGGCCGGTGAATTATTGGAGTCCATAACTGCCTTAATGCCAGAACCCCTAAACATGAGCGAAAATTCTGTATGATCATTATTCGATCCAGCTAACGATTCATAAATCCGTTTCAGCCCGTCCACTCCCACAATCTCGACCTCACGGTCAGTAGGGAAGTGATTCACAAAGTTCTCCCATATTTGAGACATATTTTGATTTTTGGCAAACCAGTTGATGTCTAAAATAATGGACATGTAGTTTACCGTATTTAAACGTTGATACGGGTTATCTAAATATTGCTGTGCTATATACAGTTGTGGTGCCGCATCCGTTTCAGTCATATATGGGTCACCTGGATGGAGAGTCCAACGTGAGGAATCCTTTGTATAGCGTGATCCAATAGGATCAATCGTAATTGAGTTCATAAACACGATACCGCTATTATTTGCAAGCCCCTGTGCTGGAACAATCGGATTATCCTTATTGGACCAGTAAGGCATCAAAGGTGAACCTTCACCATACATGCTGTTAACATTATATTGTGTAGCCGACCACCCCATCGCTGAAGTGATCTTAAAATGATCTTTAAGCCATTGGACCTGCTCAGGGTTCACCGTAAAACTGGTCAATGATTTAGGCAGATACTTCCGGTATTGGTCTGTATCCATGCTTTCAAACACCGAAGGTGATCCCAACGACCCGGATTGGTGCAGCTCATTGAGTGCATTATAACGATACATATACAACCACTCGTTCATCCGTGCTTCCCATTCAGGGAGCTCGTACAGATTATTCGGATACCCATCCAAAATCCCGACTTCATCACCATACTGATCCACATATTCCAAAACCTTTTTAAGCTGCGGGCGATTCGTTTCTACAAAAACAAATCTATTTTCCATGGCCCAGGTCACTTTTAAGTTGGGGCCAAAGTGATCCATCAGCAATTGACGTGCCTGCTCAATTTGGTCTACCGTGGTCGTACTGCCCGCATCTTGTCCCTGTAGCATCATCGAGACAGCAAAATATTGCTTTTTGCGCTCTCCCGGTACTACCGTTAACTCGGCATCGGATATGAAGTGAATTCCCTGAGATGGTGATTCAACCTCGATCTTGAATGGAATGACAGAGTTCACTGTAGGAATCAGATGCAGATTGGCAATATGCCCATCCTCGTCAAATATCCCTCTGGAATCCTCTATCCGAAGCTTCAAGTCTGACGGCAACAAACCTGGCGGTATGACCTCTCCTTTTGCATTTTGAAATACATAGGGCATGCTCCAGGCTACAGGGTCTAGAGTAGTCGCCTGTGAAATGCTGTATGTCGCCAAGTATACAGACCTGATTACACTCGGGTCCTCTATTGGAGGAGTCTTCCCTTTCACAATCAGCTTGGTCTGTGCTTTAAGTACCCGATAGGGTTTGGCAATTGTGACTTCTATCTCTACAGGGATGTAACCATCAGCAGCAGGAATATTTTCGGAACGCGCGATTTTCCCTTTTTCATCAAAAACACCTAATGTATCACTAAATGTGTAAGTGACACTTGTGACGCTGACATCGGGAATGCTTACCAAGCGTCCTTCATTGTATAGCTGGAAGGACAGCTGATACGCAGGATACGTTTCCGGTTGATTTACCAACTCCGGCGCCTTGATTACAACCGCATCCACTACAAAATCCGAGGAACGATCCGGTGAAATCACCGGTGGTTTCGGTCCCGGTGGTCGTGGCGTTACTGGCGGTATTACTGGTGGTCTAGGACTAGGATCTGATGGTATAACTGGCAGCTCAGGCTTGGGCTCTGTTGGTGTTATCGGCGAGTCCGGTGGATCGGGCCTTGGACTATGGCTTCTGGGCTCTTCGATTTCCGGATTCGCACGCTGGTGACTAATTTCCGGCGCCAGGTCGACCACTAGCTTCTTCGATTCTGGTAGGCTGATCGGCTGATTTGTCGTTGCTGCTCCACTTCCTAATGAATCCAGCAAACGCTTGGCACGTTCTCTCAGATCTTCACCGCCTAGCCATATCCGATAAGCAACCAGTGTAGCATCCTGCCGTCTCACAGGCTCTTTGGGGTGGAAATAGTGATTTGTATCCCCCTCCATCAGCTCCAACCGTTCCATCAGCCATACACTCGTTTGTGCATAGTCTGATATATCAGGCTGATCCACAAATCCGGATACACTGGAAGACCGGATATCTTCAGAAACGCTGAAATACCTGGCATACCAAACTGCCATATCCTGGCGAGTCATATTGTGCTTTGCACCGAATAACTGATCACTAATTCCTTTGGTAATGTTCTCTTCCTGCAGGGTCCGCACATAAGATAGAGCCCACGGCGATACATCTGTAAAAGGAACAACACTTCTGGTGTACGACGTTCGTTTTACGGTTTTGGCAAAGATACTCGCCCACTCCTGCCGCGAAATAAAATCTATGGGCCGGAAGCTGCCATCCTGATAACCAGTAACAACCCCTTGAGCAGCCATGGCTTCAATCGCATCAGCAGCGTAGGAATGTTCAATATCATTAAAGGCCCTGTCTGCAAAAACAGGCACAGTATGTACGCAGAACAACCAAACAGCTAGTAAACCAGCCATGTACCGTCTAATTTGTTGTAACTCCTTTTTACATTTCATAAGATTCTAGAGCATTTTCCCTCCTTTATGATGTAATACCAGATCACTTCCCCCTGTGCTCCTTTTCATTTGTGAAAATTATCTCTTTTGTTTTCAAACGAATTTTCATAACCAGTGACACCAAACTGTATATACTTGAATTATCGGAATAATCTCCCTAGATTTGAATAAAGACAGTAAAAAAAGTCGCTTTAGGTATGCTGTATTATCCGTTAAATCGTCATAATTTTAAAGCCATATATCCCGATCATTTAAAATGGTTTTCATTGGAAATTAAATTTTCAACCCTTTTCTTCCATCACTGTATGTTCTCATTGCCAGCGTAGAAATAAAAAAGATAACATCATGTATATAGCCCCGGATGGGTATACACTATGTTATCTCTACTATTGCAGATCACTATCACTTACTTATTTGGATCACTTATTAGCCATCCTATATCATCTGGGTTATTCTTTTGTAGTAGCACCATTAAAAACATAATAGTAACTCTCTGAAATCCCATCTTGCGGATAAGCTGCAGGATCTTCGCTTGTTACTTGACCTACAAGCTCCCGATTTATAAACGTGTGAGTTCCTTCCTCTATTAGCGATTCAGCAGACATACCACTGATAGGTCTTACGGTACTGGACCAGAATGTAACTAAATATATATCGTCAGGATTAAATTGAAAGCGTCCTTCACTTGATGTCCCCTCATAAAATAGCTCAGACAAAGAAGTCGCTTCTGACCCTCTCATAAAAATTCGAATATCACTAGTTCCATTCCATCTATGAGGAATTCCACCTCTGGGATTGACATACTCTACAACCTCAGGCTCTTGGTCGCGAAGAAAATCAGTAACTGTAAATTTGTAAACCGCATCCGTTATGCTTACGGTTACAACTCCAGTTGTTTTCCCCGTTTTATAGCCGCTGAAATCTCCATACACATTTGGGGTTTGGCTTAAAGCGGCAAAAAAGCTTTCCTGATCCATATATTCTATTCTTCCAGGTACTGCAGTCAATCTATATGTCTTCACCTCAGTACCCTTGTACTTGTCCCAAGTATATTCTGTGGTAGCTGCGTAAGATACCCCGCCGTTCCAGCCCAATGATGCTACTACTAGCAAGGATAACATCAAGAGCAATGACCATTTTTTCAACATCTTCCCCTTAACCCCTCTCCATTTGCACTCCAATTATTCAATAAAATTATAGCTTCTCTAAAATTATATTAACAGTTAAAATTTAGAAGAAAGTATAGATAATTTATGTCCTTTGTATATTGGCTAGTACCTAAACAAAATTAGTGCTTTCTTTCTATTTATCTTTGTTTTATTATTCATAAGTATGTATTATTATTCATTCAATCAACCAACCATATGGAGGATACCTATGAACCCCAAAATTATTGAAGAGCTATCCTTGAACAACTGGCAGCCCCTGTCCACTTTACTTTACGATGGATGGATTTTGCGCTTTGCAGATGGTTATACCAAACGTGCCAACTCGATTAACCCGATTCATTATTCAACCTTTGACCTCGATCATAAAATTGAAGAGTGTGAGAGCTTATATTTCAATCGTAACTTGCCCGCAACCTATAAAATCACTCCCTTTATCCATCCTGAGCATTTAGATCGCATTTTAGAGGAAAAGGGCTATTCCCTCATTGACCCGACGAGTGTTCAAACCTTGAAGCTGGATAACCTAAGCAGCCCCCAACTAAATTCGGTGAACATAGATGAACATATGAATGAAGAATGGTTAGAGCATTTTTGCAGACTTAATCGTGTGGAAGATCATCATAAGGGTATCATGGAACGCATGTTATCTAATATCATAACGAAGAAAGGGTTTATCTCGCTTTGCTCAAATGGGGACAAGAACATGGGGCCAAACACAGCTATTTAGCCGTTGTAGCCGAAAACAAACCTGCACAACGGCTTTATGCCAAACTAGGATACTCGGAAGTTTATACGTATTGGTATAGGGTTAAAGCTTGAGCTGTTTTTCCGTTTCCAAAGTAGGTTGCTTTTACCTTGGCAAAAGAAAAGCCGAGCGAACTCAGGGAGTAACCTGAATCTCGCTCGGCGTGATCTCTGCATTTTAGCAGCCTTCTATTTCTTCTCTAATTCTTCAATTCTCTGCCGCTTTCCTATGCCAAAGACAAAATAGCCAACAATGACGATCACCATAAATGATGCTCCGACAATCAGTGGCGTACGTGTATCTGGATTGAACCACATTCCAACGATCACCAGGGACAAGAAGATAATGGTGATATAGTTGCTGATCGGGAAAAAGCGAGACTTGAAGGGATGATCTTCCATTTCGTTCTTCCACTTTTTCCTGAATTTAAATTGGCTGATCGCCATTGCAAACCACGGTACCATGCCTGGAAGAACACTGGCGCTATAAATATACAGGAACAGTTTGGAGTCAGGGATTAAGTAATTAAACAGCACTCCCACCAGTAGCAAGGAAATAGTCGCAATAATACTATTTCTGGGAACCCCGTTTTTGGAAACTTTCCCAAAAAACTTGGGGGCTTGTCCGTTTTTAGACAATGTATATAGCATTCTTCCTGCACTGTAAATACCACTGTTACAACCTGACATCGCGGCTGTGAGAACAACAAAATTGATGATACCCGCAGCGGCCACAATCCCCACTTTGGCAAAGGTTAGAACGAAAGGACTGCCGATCTCGCCAATTTGGTTCCAAGGATAGATCGTAACAATAACAAAGATCGCACCCACGTAAAAAATCAGAATACGCCAGATGATATTTTTAATAGCTTTCCGCAGCGTCATTTTCGGATTTTCTGCTTCACCCGCCGTAATGCCCACCATCTCTATACCTTGATAAGCAGCCGTTACAATACAGAGCGCGAATAAAAACCCTTTCAAACCACCTGCAAAAAAACCGCCATGGCTGTACAGATTGGAGAAACCAATCGGTTGCCCGCCGTTACCTAGTCCAAAGAAGATCATGCCCGTACCAATGATCAGCATAAAGATAATGGCGACAATCTTAATCATGGCAAACCAAAATTCAAATTCTCCATAAAATTTCACAGCCGCCAAATTGGCTAACGCTATAATGATGACACCTGCCAAGGCTGGCAGCCATTGCGGAATGTCAGGGAACCAATAGCCCACATATACTCCAATCGCAGTAACCTCCGCCATCCCTACAGTGACCCATAAGAACCAATAGCTCCAAGCGGTCAAAAAACCAGCCAAAGGGCTGATATATTTATGAGCAAAAGTAGCGAATGAGCCTGTCACCGGTTCGAGAATCAGCATTTCTCCCATCATTCGCATGACAAAAAACATAATAATCCCAGCTAAGAGATAGGCCAACAGAACAGAAGGCCCCGCCCATTTTATCGTACTTGCCGACCCCATAAATAAGCCAACGCCAATGGTGCCTCCAAGCGCAATCAGTTCTACATGTCGTGGCTTTAGCCCTCTCGTTAATTGTTTCGATTCCAAAAGAACGCTCCCCTTCGTATTTGTTCATCATCAAACCTGAAAGATATGAAATACAGCCGCTATCCCAAAAAGGATATGGAGATATCGGTCTGCCGTGATGCTGATCTTGCCAATACAGAGCTACTTCATCATCCGAGTGCGTACAAGGAAATCACGTCCAAATATGAATCAAGCCTAGCAGTTTCTGAGTCCGATCCTACAGTAATGAAAGAATTGTATGACAAAAAAAACGGAAAATCAACATTTGTTAATTAACCAATGGTTAAAGAATAATGGTAAAAAATAGAGGGATGATTTTGCCATTATAGCAGCTTATTCACACTATGTTCACGTTTTCGGCTACTATATGCCACGAAAACGTGTTTATCAGCAACAAATCTCACTATTGTCTGGATTAAAAAATGATCAATTTCCTACAATTTATCCACATCTAATAGCCTTAGTCGCATTCCCTGCATTCTCCCAATATAAAAAAACCTTAACAAAGATAACCCCTTATCCCTGTTAAGGTTTTGTCTGCATTACCAGTAACAATCCTTAAAATACATTCAGTTGTAGGATTCCGACATTATCTTGTCGATAACGAAGCCCATTTTTGCTCCAGCCACGGATCAAACTCAGCACCCTTGTCACCTTCATAGATGTCAAAAATATCGACTCTCATCTTGTGCAGCTTCTCGCGAAAATCGGTATAGGTATGGTCGGCTGGCAGGCTTTTTTTAATCCGCACCAGAATCTTCGTCAAGCCCTTAACAAGCTCACCCTCTTTGCGCACAGGCGGCTGTACATTCTCGCCCCATTCCTGAAGCTTGCGGTAAGCGGCTTCCTGAACGGCATATACCGTATCATTATTCAAGCGGTGTGTCAGCACGTCAATCGTCTGCTGGTTCTGCCATACACCTAGATCATTCACCGCAGCTAGACGCGCTTTCCAATCGGAGGTTCGGTTTACAGCTACTTTAAGCTGCTCATAAACTTCTGTAAATTCCTGTTGAGTTTCGTTGTTTTCCAAAATAATCTCATCCTTTTCTATATCTGAGTCAATCTATATTCGATCCTATAACGGTTCCACCATCAGAACGCTTTGTTCACCTGTTCTTCGATCCTGTGGCTTTACTAAAAAAAGTAAATCCATTTGATGTTCACCATGATTGCCGTTTGTTAAATATAACATACTTGCAGGCCTTCTTCATATCTCGAACCATCTTCTTTATTTACGAACTTACATGGAAAGTTAAATTGGCTGTTGATTGGTCAGGCATTCTTGGTTTGTAAGGGTTGCTTTTTCAACCTCAACATTTAACACTTTTATCAAGACAGTTATTGCATTTATTCTCCACTAAAGCTTTTGGACCATTCAGCAACCCTCCGACTACTTTCTTCTTCTGACAAATCCTCAATCCTAGTCATAATAGACCATCTTACTCCAAAAGGATCCAATATACTTGCGAATCGATCACCTGAAACAAAGTTTGTAACCGGTTCCCTTACTTTTGCTCCTCTTGCTACCGCATTTTCAAGTACCTGATCAACATTCATTACGTAAATTCCTAAAGAATAACACGCATTGTCCTCATCTGGCGGCAAGGCCAATTTATATGCCGGATTCGCTGCTCCCAGCTGCAAAAAACCATTTCCAAAATCTAATTCCGCATGAACAATTATTTTAATGCCATTTCCATCAGGATATTCAGTAATATCCTTAACCCTTGCATTGAAAACAGTTTTATAGAACTCTATGGCCTCAGATGGATTCTTCACTGTTATAAATGGGGTAATAGATGTACAGCCGTTGGGCATTCCGTTTTTTGTATATTTACCTGACACTCCCATATATTCTCTGCCCTCAGTCATTTGTACTCCTCCTTAAATGATCAAATATCAATTTTATGCTTATTCCTTCATTGGATTGAATTCATCAACTCATAGAAATATTTGGATTCCTGAGTCTTATTCAGACTATACCAGGCAGCTAATGTTTCTGAAGAAAACACTCCCAGAGCCTTCAAAACGTGTACAGAAAATTCCAAAGGAGCTATTCCAGAGGCAGTGATCAGTTTTCCATCCGTTACAGCAGACTCCATTTTGTAATACTTTTCACCCGTGTAAGTGGGACAGATCATTTTAAGGTATTCCAGATCATTGCTTGTATGCGGGCGTGAATTCAGCAATCCTGTCTGGGCAAGTCCCATGGTAGCACCACAAATCGCTGCAACCCATATCCCCTCCTTTAAACACCTCTCAACGATTTCTAAGATAGGTTGGTGAATGGTTTCTGTCCATGTATCTCCACCGGGTAAAATCAATGTATCTGTGCTTTCAATGCTGCACTCATCCAGTTTGATGTCAGGCAGTATTTTTAATCCGCCCATTGTAGTTACAGGAGTCTTTTCAATTCCCACGGTAACTATTTTGGATGTGGCCAGCCCCTTTTTATAATATCTTCCTGAGTTCAGTTCGGCAGTTAAGTAGCCTATTTCCCAATCTGACATTGTGTCAAATACATAAAGGTATACTGTATTATTCATGTGCACGTTCTCCTTATTTTACAATTCATCACGTGATACCAACCATCCATCGGTAATCAATGATTATCATCATTATAAAATAGCTTCACTGACATCTGCTGTCAGTGAAGCTATTAAAGTTGATAATATTCCATTAGCTCCGACGCAACAGCAACAAGTTTTTCCTTCAAGCTCTGTGGTTCGATTACTTGAATGGATTTTCCGTAGGATAGGAGAAAATAAGGGACATATATATGAATTGATTTTTCCTCAAGCAAAAAGATTGCTTGATTTGCTGTCCGTTCTTTCAGATGATGCCCCAAAAACCAATGCAGGCATAAGTCATCCAATGCCTCTGACCTTCCTCCGATCATTAAAGAAATTAACCCGTCCTTGCCCACTAAATCAGGTAACAGATTTTGCATAAAAAATTCACGGGCCGAAAAAGCTTCGGGACGCTTAAATATGATTGGAGTCCGCTTGATTTGTAGAATCCGATCTGCCCGAAAGCTGCGGGTCTCATTCCTTAGGTGGCAAAATGCAACGGTATACCATTTATGGTTCCAGTAAACCATTCCATAGGGGTCTATCACCCTATTCTTGGGTTGTTCTTCATGGCTTGTGCGATAATCTATTTCTATAGAGAATTCGTTTGCTACAGCCTGCTCCAATTCCGCCAATACCGGCTGAACAGAAGGGTCTCCCACACGGTTTATAACTTCAAGTCCGGCTAAGTGACGACTAAGCATACTTTCCTGCTCCTGATTCGAATACATTTTCAATTTTGCTGTCGCATTGTCTAATGCCTCACTCAAAGGGTATCCGGCTTCTTTTGCAAAAACAGCAGCATGAAGGAGTGCCTTTTTTTCCTCAATATCAAATAGCAGAGGTGCTCTGATAAAATTATTCAGCAAGCTATACCCGCCATTATGACCTGTGTCGGATATTATAGGCACTCCACTGGCACATAGTGCTTCAATATACCGATAGACTGTCCTTATATTTATTTCTAACTTTTCGGATATTTGTTTTGCAGTCATCTTCACGCCTGAATTCAGCATCCATAGAATGGCCAGCATATTATCGTTTTTTGGCATAACATGAACCCTCATCTTTTATTTTCCAACAATTTTTCAGCCTTTCAATCCTCGCAATGCTCTCCACATGTGTCGAGACGATGGAACGGATGTATTCCTTTTTATTATATATATTGCCTATACTATCAAAAGCTATTCCTTCCCACAACACCCCTTTTTCCAGACGATGCCTGTTCTCCCTTCACTTCTGTCGATCCTACTAATTCCATATGAGCCTGTATTTAATTTACCCGAATCCATGATCACGATTAAATCAGACCCAGACCCCTTCCTGACTTTTGAAAAGCACTTGCTCAAAATTACTGTCAGCTTTCTCTATTCCCATACCTCTGGTTAAAGAACAGAGTACAAAAGCGCTTTTAATCGAAACAATTGTGGAGGCTCCAGAATTCGTTAGCAACGATACGATATTGGATGAATATGTGAAGCTTATATCAGAAGGTGCCACTAACGTTCAGGAAGCAGCAAGATGTCTAGGTGCGTTTATCGCCTCCGGCTCTACA
>NZ_JBITPH010000073.1:0-1653 GCF_050467685.1 Paenibacillus sp. NRS-1782 | reverse complement strand
AAAATAAAAAATTAACGCCAAAAAGTCGCTACGGGAGTTGTTTTGTATCGAACTTAGTTTTATGTAGGTAAATAGAGAAAATAGCCTCCCTCAAATGTTTGTATCATCTTTAACTTTTAAGTTCATGTCGTATAATCTGTTTAAGAAATATGAAGCACATCTATCTTTTGCACAAAACAATAACTTGCCATCCCTCCCCATCAGAGTTAACATACACACACTTCAACCACGGGAGGGAAATGTGTTATGTCAAATTGGCCAGATTGGTTTCAAGAAGCATTACGCCAACGATTTTATGAGTTAGAACTCGCCAGTGAACAACAGACTTCATGTTCATCAGAGAACAAAAATCTATTCACTCAAATGGATCAATTCAAAATGAATCAAAACAAGGATATTCAGCAACTGCTATCCGAATGGGAAGAAGCCATAGGTTATCAGCTAAGTCAGGACAAACAGTCCATCTATATGGAAGGAGTAAAAGACGGGATTCGATTGATTCTTCCCGTCATACACTCCACAAATATTCGTTAGCCTACTGATAATGTTATCCTATGGTTTCTCTAGTCCAATATTTCATCTATGTCCATTCCACTTTTCAAGGTAAAAACAAAATGCGCTGGTGAGAGAATCGTGATCTTCTCCACCAACGCATTAAATAGGTTATCATCAAATTGTTCCAGTATATCTTTCCGCAAGCTTAGAATTTGGATGATTTCATCTACACGCTCCTTGATTTTCGCTTGCTGCTCATGCTCCTGCTCCAGTGTCAGCTTCTGTTGTCGTAGCTCGTTGAGTTCATTGGAAAGTCTGTTCGTTTCTTCATCATATATCGTTTCATCAATCTGATTCCGTAGCTTGAGATTCACTAATTCCTTCAAGTCGGATTTCAATTGGTGCATCTGTCCTTCGATGTCCAATAGCGGTTCTTGCCCTACTTTGCTGGAAAGTGCCGATTCAATATTGGCTTTCAACGTCTTCATGAATCCTTTCTTATTCTCATACATCCGGTTGAACAATCGCACAAACGCGGAATGTAAAACTTGTTCATCGACTGATTTGGCATCACAGGCTGCTCTACCTTCATTGACATACGTTTTGCATTGCCATACCACTTTTTTGGATGGATTATTGCTGTTCCAGGTTCGGCGTTTAAAAATGGCCCCACAGCATCCACAATATACTTTACTGCTCAGTGCGTATTTACTGGAGTATCTTTTACTATCCCCCATGACATTACCTTTCAGCTTGGCCCTCCATTCCTTTTCCTTTTGCACCGCTTCAAATAGTTCCTTGGATACAATCGGCTCATGGTTGTCCTCAATTAAATATTGCTGTTCTTGTCCTTTATTCCTTACTCGTTTGTGGGTTAGAAAATCTACCGTTACCGTCTTTTGCTGAAGCAAAGCTCCGTAATATTTCTCATTGGTCAGTATTAAGGTAATGGAGGAATCCCACCACGTATCGCCACCCGTGACTGTTTTAATGTGATCTCGCATCAAACCTCTGGCTATCGCCTGATAGCTTTTGCCATCCAAATACTCCTCGTATATGCGCCGCACAATCTCGGCTTCCGACTCGTTAATCACCAGTTCCCCCTGCTCGTCCTTATCGTAGCCAAGAAAGCGAGTGGTGTTGCAGAAGACTTTGCCG
>NZ_JBITPH010000072.1:0-9145 GCF_050467685.1 Paenibacillus sp. NRS-1782 | reverse complement strand
AGCCTCTTTATCTAAAGGAATCAAGGGTGTGGAAGAAAAGAACGGTGGAAAAGGTGGAGCGCCGGGATTACTCGGGGATGCTGCGAAAACCGACTCTGCTCTAGCCAAAGCCGGAGATGGAAAATTCAAAACGAACGCCCTCCGTATCCCGACCAATTTCGAATCCTTGGGTAGTTACTTGCAAAGTGTAGCCCGAAAGATGAATATCCGTATAACTAAAAGATCACCCATCCTCGCAACGGCTGGAGGTCATTATAAGTTTCATGATCTGGGTCCTGATGTCCCTCATTCCAAAGCGGGTGCGAAGGTTTCGCCTGAGAGACAAAAACAGATTGATGCGTTAGAATCAGGAGAGTACTCGGGTAAGGATAATAAGGGGACGGGTGAAACTGCTAAGTCTGTTGTAGATAAAGAGAAATGGCTCGGGGGTCTACGGAACAAAGAAAACTTTAAAATAGGGACTAAAGAAAATGGATTAAACCATATTTTTGATGGCGAAATACTCAAAAATGGAAAGGCCAATGGTTTTCATTATGAAGGGATGCCAAATAGTAACGGTAAAATTGTCGGGAATGTTGACCCGCCTAATGAGTTTGGTGTCTATCAAGCCAATATTGAAGTTAGCGGGGTACTAAAGAAAGTTAAATCAACATTTTTTCCTAGAGAGTGGTCACCTCAGCAGGTAATAGATGCTATAAATGAAGCTTCTAGGAATAAAGAAGTTGTAAAAAATAACGTTTATAGAGGGGTAACAAGTCGGGGAATGGAAATAGAGTTTGTTTTAAGAAATGATAAGATAATTTCAGCTTATCCATTGTATTAAATGGGGGAGATATGAACTATGATTAAGTACAAATATAAATTGAAATGGATAGACAGATTTAATATAGTAGTGTTGGATTTTAGTGAAGAGAAATCACTTGAATTTGCAAATATGATAAGTGATCCATTAGGATCTGATATACTTCTAAGATATGAGGATTTGAAGGTTGATATCAAAAACTATCTTGATGTATTAGTAGGCAAATTGCCTTGTTATGAGCGCGGAGGCAATGTGACTTTTGTTACATCTGATAGGGATTATACAACAATTGAAGATCTTTTTTATGATGAAGATGAAGATGAAGTGGAACCAATTTGTAAGTTAGAGACAGTTGAATTTGTGAAAATTATATTACTATGGGCTTATGAAAATTATAAATATAAAAAAGAGAAAAAAGTGATTACTCAAGAAGAGGCAGAAATGGTTATGAATTGGATTGAACTAAAAATGGTAGAAGTTAAGAGTATTGAAAGTAACGGATAGACATAATAAATAACTGAAAAGCTTATTCGGGGTTGTCAAGTATTTTGTGTGAACTCGTTTACAGACTCAACAACAAGATCGTACAATACAACCAGCAAACCAAACACAAAATGATTCAAACACTTGATAAACTTTCAAAGCTTATTCCAAACTTGAACCTTAAGCGAGGAATGAGCTTGTTTTTTTACGAAAAACAATAACTTGCCATCCCTCCCCATCAGAGTTAACATACACACACTTCAACAACGGGAGGGAAAATAAGCTATGTCAAATTGGCCAGATTGGTTTCTCGAAGCATTACGCCAACGTTTTTATCAATTAGAACTTGCTAGTGAACAACAAGCTTCATGTTTATCTGAGGAAAAAAACTTATTCACTCAAATGGATCAATTTAAAACCAACTAATAACGAGGATATCCAGCGTCTGTTATCTGAATGGGAAGAAGCCATAGGCTATCAGTTAAGCCAAGACAAACAATCCATGTATATGGAAGGAGTCAAAGACGTGATTCGATTGAATCTTCCCGTCATACACCCAAAGTTACTCGTTAGCCTATTGATCATTTTAGTCTATGATTCTGATAGTCCAATATTTCATCTATGCTCATTCCACTTTTCAAGGTAAAAACAAAATGCGCTGGTGAGAGAATGGTTATCTTCTCCACCAACGCATTAAATAGTTTATCATCAAATATCAGCATCTGTTGCCGTATCTCGTTAACTTGCCATTCTTCCTACCAGAGTTACCAACCACATTCATAACCTCTGATGGATTCACGCAATTGGTCGGCATCATAAATGTCTACTCTCTTTTTGTTTGCTAAAGGTCCCAAGAATTCAGCAAAACTTTTCGCTTTATCCTCTTAAATTGCCCAACACAAACTTCTGCGCAGTTATCCAATCGAAGCAATGAATCTGCCAAGAATAATAATTTTCATCGTCTCATCTCCTTTTTGTTTGCTCGTCATTTATTTTCTGAAAAAGCTTAAAATTATGAATTTTCTACTACGGTCCATGAACTTCAGCATTCTAGTTGTAGCAATCATGCTTTTTACACTTAAATACGTATACAGAATCATACATATATTTCCTTCAACTCAAGCTAGACTCGCATAAAAATGAACCCCCTAGCATTCATCGGGCAAACCTGGAGGTTTGTTCCAATGTCTACTCTAAGGGATGCAATTCAAATACAGCAAGGGAATTTGTATCGTGGTAGCCCTTTCCCCTACTCTTTACCCTTTTACCGACCCGGCTGCGATCCCTTCAACAATCCGGTCACTCATGATGAGGAACACGAGCAAAATGGGTAAAATGCTGATCATCAACGTAGCTCCGATAGCTCCCCAGTCGGTCGTATATTGTCCAATAAAGTTCTGAACGCCAACGGTCAGCGTTTTGTTTTCGTCCGAGCTAATGAATGTATTGACGAAAATAAACTCATTCCAGTTATAGATCATGTTAATGATGGCTGTCGTAGCCATAACCGGGGTCGTCATGGGCAACACAATCCGGAAGAACATCCGATTGACAGAGCAGCCGTCCATAACGGCCGCTTCTTCCACTTCCCGGGGCAGGGCGTAATAGAATCCCAGCAAGATCATCATCGTTGTCGGCAGATTAAAGGCGACATACGACAGGATGATGGACAGCGGCGTATCGGTCAGATGCAGCTTGAGAAACATACTGAACAACGGAATCAAGGTGGCATGAACTGGAATCATCAGTCCGACCATAAAGAGTCCGAGAATCAACTGGCTTCCTTTCCAGCGCATACGTGTAATCGCAAACGTTACAAAGCTGGCCAGCAGCACCGTCAGCGCCACGGATATGACCGTAATCCACACACTATTGATAAAATATCGCCCAATGTTGCCGCTGGTCCACACATTCATATAATTTTCCCAATGCGGCTGGGACGGGAGTGCAAATGGCGGAAGATTAAACACTTCCTGATTATTTTTAAGCGAAAAAAGCATCAGCCACAGCAGCGGTAAAAGCTGCATCACCGCCAAGATGATCAAAAGTGTATACAACGCGGCATAACCGGCCCTAGTTAACATTCTGTCACGGGTAGCGACTCCAAGCGGATAGCTGGCGGCTGCCTGGGTTTTCATGTCCGTCCCTCCCTCTTCCTGTCCGTTGTTTTCCACTATCTGTCTGTTCGCATAACTGTATTTATGAATACTGGATGGTGTCACCGGAAGCGGTAGCCTTGCGAATCAGCCACGTAGCGACCAGACAGATGAACAGCAGAGCAAAGGCTGTAGCACTTCCATATCCGAAATCAAAGCTGCGGAACGCCTGGTGGTACATGTAAGAAGCCATCACTTCACTGGCTCCGTTCGGTCCACCGTCCGTCATGACGTAGATCAGGTCAAAATATTTGAGCGAGCCAACAATGGACAATATAATCGTGACGTTAATCACCTCGCGCAGCAGGGGCAATTTGATACGAGTCGCGATCTGCCAGGCACTGGCTCCGTCGATCCGGGCAGCCTCCATCAGCGTTTCGGGAATGTTTTTCAGCCCGGCATAATAGATCAGAATATAAAAGCCTGCATATTGCCAAATAATCGGGATGAACAGGGCAGGCAGCACCAGAGACGGATTAGCCAGCCATTCAGGCGGGTTGTGGACTCCAACTGATACCAATAAGGAATTCAGTACTCCATTCGTCGGATGATATATTTTGAGCCACAATTGCGCGATAGCTACAGAAGACAACAGCATCGGGATCAGATACATTTTCCGCAGCAGATTCGCTCCCTTGATTTTTCCTGACAAAATCATCGCAATGACCAGATAACCGATCAGACTGACCCCTGAAAACAAAGCCAGCAGCAGCGAGTGCCAGGCACTTTGCCAGAACGCCGTGTCTGTGAACAAACGCTGATAGTTGTCCAGCCCTACGAAAGTCATAGAGCCTATGCCATTCCATTGATTCAGGCCGTAATAGGCCGTGAGCACAATGGGCACATAAATCACAGTGAGTAACAGCAGCAGGGAAGGCAACACATACAGAGCAATGACAAGCTTATTGGACATGACCTTTTCCACGGCCCAACCTCCTTATGTGCTCAATTTCAATTTCCTTGCTGAATGGCGGCCTTATGCTGATCGGCAAATTGTTGCGGTGTCACGGCTTTACCAAACAACGCCTGAATCATATTCAAATGTACCTGCGCCGCATTCGGCTTCATCTGTACATCGGCGAACAATGTAATGCTGCTGGCTTGGTTCAGCTCATTCAGCAAATCGACATACAGCTTAGGCAAGCTTCCTTTGGAGGTGTCCACCTTCGTCGCCGGAATAACTCCCGCCTGCGTTACCGATTGCTCACCCCATTTGACCACGAAATACTCAACAAAGGCTTTGGCCTCTTCCTTCACCTTGGAATTTTCCGAAACGAACAAGCCTACTCCCGGTCCTCCCACCCAGCTATTCACGTTGCCCTTGCCGCCTGCGACCATCGGAAATTTAAAAAAGCCAATCTGATCCTTAAATGCTTGCGGGATTGCGGGATTGGTCGTAAAATTCGGTAATTCCCAAGTACCCATTAAATACATTGCCGCTTTGTCATTCATAAACTCAGATTTTCCTTCATCATTGGACAAGCCGTTAAAGCCTTTGTTAAAGGCATTCATATCCACGAGCGTCTGAATTTCGGATGCCGCCTGAATTAAACCAGGGTCATCAAACGAGCCTGAGCCGTCAATTGCTTTTTTCAGCGTCTCGTTACCTGCTATACGATCCGCCAGATACATATACCAGAGCGAGCCGGTCCAGCGGTCCTTATTGCCCAGTGCAATCGGTGCAACTCCATGATCCGCAAGTGTTTTTACAACCTGCTTAAACTCGTCAAATGTCGCAGGTACTTTCAGCTTGTGTTTTTGGAATATGGCTTTGTTGTAGTAAATGGGGGAAATGTTCAATTCAATGGGAAGCGCATACGTTTTTCCGTTCAGCGTATAGGCTTCGGTCGTTCCCGGTACGAATTTGTCCTTTAGCTTGGAGCCATTCAGCAGGTCATCCATTGGCGTAAATAATCCACCTTTAACGTAGGGCTCCATGAAGCCCGCTGCCCAGGTAATACCGATATCCGGCAATTCATTGGAAGCCGACAGCACTTTGAGCTTGTTTTTGTATTGTTCATTTTCGAGCACTTCCTGCTGAATGACGACATTCGGATGGTCCTTTTGGTATTGAGCTATAATCTGGGTCACAAGCTTGCTCTGCTGTGCCGAGCTTCCCTCTGGCCACAGGTGCATCATTTTGAGCGTAACCTTTCCGCCTTCTCCATTGGAACTCCCTTTACCATCTTTACCGCTAACGCAACCGGACAGCACCAGCAGCAATGACAGCAGCAGGCTCAACCCAGCAACCCATTTCTGCTGTGAGTGCTTACGCAAACCATACTCGTTGGACATCGTTAGACCCCCGTTGTTGTAATTTTATTTTTTGTAACCGTTATCATTTGTAAGTTTAGCACTCCATTCCAGCTTTCAACAGGGTACGCTGATTGGGTATAACTCCACTTTTATTGGGTTATGAGCTGCCTATGCTGTCAGTGAATATCCTGTGGCCCTTGACGCATCTGCTGCCTGTAGCGGCTGGGACTTACCCCCTCGGTCGCTTTGAACACTTTAATAAAATATTTATCTGTCCGGTAGCCTGAACGCTCTCCGATTTGGGCAATCGTCAACTGGCTATGCAGCAGCAGCTCCTTGGCCCGTTGGAGTCGCAGCCGGTGCAGATATTCGCTGAAGGACAAACCGATTTGCTCCTTGAACAAAACACTGAAATAGCTCGCATTCAAGTGTACATGTGCAGCAGTCTGCGCCATCGTAGTGGATTCGTGAAGATGCTCCGCTATATAGATGAAGGCACGCCGTATCGGATCACTAAGAGTAGCCGCTTGGAGGTCAAGCTCCAGCAGAACAGGGTCAGCCAGCTTTTCGAGCTTCTCATACCGCTGTCTTTCCTCCTCCAGCCGGAGCGCTTCATCTACCGCTTTCAGCAGCTCCTGCTTATCAATCGGCTTGAGCAAATAATTGACAGCTCCCAGACGAAGAGCCTGCTGGACATAATCAAACTCCGCATAGCCCGAGATAACAATAATCGCTGGCCGACGTGAATCCCGTTCCAGCGAACGTATTAAATCCAGTCCGCTGAATTCAGGCAACCGGACATCCGTAATCAGCAAATGAACCGTCTCCGCCCGCAGCATTTGTAATGCTTGCAAACCATCTGCCGCTGTCACAATCCTGTATTTCCCGGCGGCCCATTGCTCCAGTGTCTGATGTATTCCCTGACGCGTTCTCTGCTCATCGTCTACAATGACAATGGTTTTGGATGAAACACTCATTCCTACCGCCCTCCGTATTCATTAGGAATTTCAAAAGCCACCACAGTTCCTTCCTGCACAGCACTATGTATCAGCAGACCATTCGTTGGATCAGATGCACTCTCATAATAGAGGGCAAGCCTGCGCTGCACATTAACCAGCCCCATACCAGTCCCCTTGCTCTGGCAGGCCGATCCCCCCGTCAGCGCTGCACGCACAGCCGCAAGTTCCTCCGGTGTCATGCCAGGTCCATCATCTATGACCGCGATCTTGGTCCAACCCGGTTTTGCCGCAGGAGTGACACGGATTTCAACACGGCCGTTGCCAATGCGATTTTCGACGCCATGCAAAATGGCATTCTCCAGAATGGGCTGGATCAGCAGCTTAGGAAGCGGAATTCTAGCCGCCTCGGCAGGCATATGAATTTGCCAGCTCAGACGTTCACCCAGACGCATCTCCATCAGCTCCAGATAACGGCGGACTTGTGCCATTTCTTCCCCGAGTGTCACCCAAGAGTCATGGTGAGCCGGTTGGATAATATAACGAAACAACCGTGACATGGACACCATCAGCTTGGCAAGCTCTTCCTCCCCCTTTTCCTGTAGCGACCAGTTGAAAGCATCCAGCGTATTAAAAAGAAAATGCGGATTAATCTGCGCCTGAAGCGCTTTAAGCTCGGTTTGGCTCTGCAATACCTCTTTCTCGCAAATGACACGGATCAATCCATTGATATCGACAATCATCATGTTGTACTCTGCATTCAATTCCCGCAGTTCGACCGCTGCTGCCGGTTCTGGATTGAGTGCTAATGCCCCTTGCCGTGAACGACGCATCGCCTGAATCAAATGACCTATCGGTCTGGTAATCAACGTAGACAGCATAAAGGACATGAACAGGAATAACACGGCACCAAGAGACGCGGAGATGATAAGTGTAGTCCGTAAAACCGTAATTCCGTCTGTGACGACGCTAACCGGAATCAGGATCAGCAGCGACCAGCCGGTTTGCTCGGATTGCTGGACCGCCTTCACATATTCCCGCTCTCCAATATGAACTGTCTGTGTCCTGCTGTGGAATACACCTGACAAATCCGTCTGGTTCATAGGTTCACCCGACAACTGTTTGCCTTGGCGATCTACAAGCAGCATGGTTTCATCCGCTTCTTCATTGACCGCGGACGCAGCATTCAGTCCAAAATAACTGCGCTCCATGCGGGTAATCAGATATCCTCCGCGTGAAAACCAGCGATCCACCAGGCTCACCTGCCGAATCGCCAGTAGCGAGTGGGGATCCTTAGGATCTATGCCGATCCAGACTAATCTTCCTTTCATCTGATTTGCTTCCCGGATATCCGCCTGTCCGATACGCTCCTCCAGACTACCCTCCCTAATTGGAAACAACATCTTCCCTTCGGCGGTATACAGCTCCAGCGAGCCAACACTTGGCATATAAGCCTGATAGCTATGCATCACTTGCAGCAGTGATTGCCGCTGCCGAAAAGACACCTTGCCTCCGTTGCGCTCCTCTAGCAAAATTTGCTGAACAGATGGATGATTCGCTACCTGTTCCGTCAGGCTGTCCATCTGGCCGATTAATGCATCCAGCCTGCCGCTTGCTTGTACCGCGGTCTGACCAATATGACGCTCGGCACTGTTTTTCAACAGGTGTGAGACATTAAGGTAAATGAATGCCCCCGCCACACTCATCATAATGAGCATCACCAATATAAACCCGACAAAAATCTGATTACGCAACGTGTTTAATAATTGAAGCCTTGAACCCATGTGCCTCCCCCTCCCTGAACCATCGCAGCAAAATAGGTAATGATAACGCTCTCTATTTTCTATTCTATCGCACCGTTCCCCTATGTTTGCTTATTTTTAGGTATAAATTAATTAAAATGGCATAAATGATAGAAAATAGAAGGTTTCGGGGTCATCGACAACATGAGGGTACTCTCTGGATAGATTACGTTCGATAACACACAAATTTGCAATATGGTTATTCTTATTAGCCCCAGGCAGTTATGCGTATTAAATAATTCCATATTCTGCTGGGTTTATTTATTACACTGTAGTAACATGGAGTTATAGAATTGTAGGAGGTTTTATATGCCAGATTTTTTGCTTGTGCTATTCTTGCTTAACTTATCTTTATTTCTTTTGCACGAAATGGATGCGATAAGACATTCTGAGTGGAGATTGTTTATCGTACTTAAAGATATGGAAGATTCTAAAGCCTATAAAGTCTTCACATTTATTCACCTTCCTCTTTACACAATAATACTCTCTTTACTTTTCAGCCAATATCAGACAATTATTTTTTGGTTCATAGATTTATTTTTAATCATCCATGCAATCCTGCACCTATTTTTTGAAAAGCACCCCCGTAATGGATTTAAGAATACGTTCTCTAGATCAATTATTTATCCAATGGGTATTCTTGCGGTAATTCATTTATTATTACTATTTACTGGACAGTCAAAAGTTCTA